>JACQGV010000218.1 GCA_016199375.1 Chloroflexota bacterium
CGTAGAAGATGCGATAGATGACGCCCCGGCCGTAGTCTCCGACCAAGAGAGAGCCGTCGGGGGCCACGATGACCGGCAGGGGCCGGTCGAAGCCCACGGCGAAGTCGCTCACCGTGGCGCGGTAGTGGCCGGCGGCGTCCCGCGCCAATACCGCCCGCACCAGCTTCATGCCTGTGGCGCGGCTGTGGGCGCCGTACATGGTGAGGAACAGGTTCAGGCGGTACTCCGGGGGAAACTGGGCGCCGGTGTAGAAGGCGATGCCGTCGGCGGAGGAGCGCGGCTCCAGCTCGGCCACGGGCGCCGTCGTCCCCGCGCACCGGGAGCCCCGGCCGGCGCCCCAGCAGTCGGGCCAGCCGTAGTGTCCCCCTTGGGCGATCAGGTTCAGCTCCTCGGGCACCTCGAAGCCCTGGTCGTCGCGGCCATTGTCGGCCCCCCACAGGGTGCCGTCCTCAGGATGGAAGGCGAGCTGGTAGACGTTGCGCAGGCCCCGAGCGTAGACCTCCTCGCCGCTGCCGTCGGGGTTGTAGCGCAGGACGGCGGCGCTGCGCGGGTCGGCCTCCGCGCAGGCGTTGCAGGTGGAGCCCACGGGCAGGTAGAGCTTGCCGTCACGCCCGAAGGCGAGGCCGTTGTTCTGATGAGCGCCCGCGGGCAGACCCGTGACAATCTCCTGCGGCGGGTCGGCCCGGCCGTCGCCACCGGCATCCCGCACCACTGTGACCTTGCCCCGGCTGGAGACGTAGAGGTCCTGACCCCGGAAGGCCAGGCCCAGGGGGTAGCGCAGGCCGGCGGCGAAGGGGGCCAGCGTCTCAGGAAGGCCGTCGCCATCAGCGTCGCGGCCCTTGAGGATGCGGCCGTCCTCCAGGGCGATATAAAGAGCCCCACGGCTATCCAGGGCGAAGGCCGTGGGACCGGGCAGCCCGCTGAGCAGCACCTGGGCGCGAAATCCCGGCGGCAGCCGCAACCCCACGCCCGCCTCGCGCAGCCCCTGGGATGACGGCGTGGTGGTTGGTGAAGACACGGGAGTGGGCGTGGGGACAGGGGTGAATGTCGGCGAGGGCAGCGCTGTGAACGTGGGCCTGGGTGTAGCGGTGATGGCAAGCGTAGGAATCGGCGTGAACGTAGGCGCGGGCACAGGAGTGAAGGCGGAAGCGGGGGCATCCGTGGGCCGGGGCAACGCGGCCACGGAGGGCGTCGGCGACGGCGCCACCGGCGCGACGCGGGTGGCAGGCGGCCCCGCGGGGGAGGTCGGGGTGAGCGCAGGGCCACCGCAGGCAAGGACGCCTGCCAGGATACCAACAAGGGCGCCCTGCGCCCAGCTTAGCCCCAGCGCTGCTCTACCCGGGCGGTGCAACACCATCGCCCTCCCCGTCCGGACGCGCGTCACTGGCCCAGCCCGCGCAACCTGGCTTCCAGCTCCGGCTGCTCCAGCCCCTCCACCCTTACCACCTTGGCCCGCGACCGGGCGCCCTTCACGATGGCCACCTGCCAGGGCCGCACTTCCAGCAGCCGCGCCAGGTAGGCCAGCAGCGCCTGGTTGGCCTTCCCTTCCACCGCCGGGGCGGCTATCTTCACCCGCAGAACGCCGTCCGCGTACCCGGTGACCTGGCTGCGGCCGGCGCCGGCCTGTACTCGGATCGCCAGGGTGCAGGATGACAAGCTTACCCCTCGCCCCTGCCTGGGGAGACAGGCGCCAACAGGCCCTCGCCGTCTCTTCTCCCCTTGTATGGTAGTCGTGGACACAAGAGGCGCTAGCGCCCCTGGCACCGCCTTGACCACGGCTGTGCCCGCTGCTAGAATCCGGCCCACGTAAGCTGAGGGCGCGCGACAGCACCGGCTGGCAGCTCTGCTGGCCGGTGCCGCCGTAAGAGCCGCCGCGCGGCAGGTCATGGAAGAGTCTCCTGGACACCCCTTCCCAGCGCCCAGGATGCTGCTGGATACCTCGAAGCGGTCCCGCCGACGCTGGCGGCGCTCCTTCGTTGGAGGCTTGCTGGCCGCGTGCCTGCTGGCCGCGACGTGGAGCGGCCAGCGCGCCGGGCCGGCGGCAGCGCAAGGGCCTCTGGAGCCGGTGGAGCGCCGGCCCCTGCCTGGAGTGGTGCTGACAGCGCTCCCGCCCGAGGTGCAGGTGCGTTTCTCGGCCCCCTTGGCCACGCCGCTGGAAAGCTTCAATTTCATCGTCGTCTATGACCGGCGGGGCGAGCGCGTTGACCTGGGGCTGAGCCAGCCTCAGCCCCAGGCGGCACCGGCGGAGGGACTCCTCCTGGCCCGTCTGCGGCCCCTGAACCCCGGAATCTACACCGTGCGCTGGCGGGCCACGGCGGACGGGAGCGGTGCGACTGCCGAGGGGAGCTACAGCTTCGCGGTCGCGCCGCGGCTGGGGTCCTCGGCCTGGGCGCCCCTGCTAGCCGTGGGCATCGCGGGTGTCCTGGCGGGGATGGCCATTGGCGCCTGGCTGGCCCGCCTGCGGCAGCGCGAAACGCCCCGGGGCTAGGGGCCTGCCGAGGCGCACTGGCACGGGAAATCAGGGGTTCCCCTGAGCGCCAGCTCTGGAAGCCTGCCTGGCCAGCCCTTGACGGCGAAAGCGAGTTCGCCTATGGTATTAGGCTAAAATCACTAGATAATTAGTGCAGGTTGCCTAATCAGTGGGGTGAACGTGCCACAGTTGAAGGTCTATCAGGGGACAGAGCATGCGCTTGTTTAGCCGAGGTCGGTGGCTGCCA
>JACQGV010000220.1 GCA_016199375.1 Chloroflexota bacterium
CCCTGGGCATTCACCCGGAAGATGTCCTCCCAGTCGTCGTCCTCCAGCTCCAGGAATGGCTTGACCCGCACGATGCCGGCGTTGTTGACCAGGATGTCTAGCTTGCCGAAGCGGCCGACGGCCTCGCGGACCATCCGGGTCACCTGGGGCCGGATGGTCACATCGGCACGGAAAGGCAGCGCTTTCCCTCCGGCGGAGGTGATCTCCTGGGCCACGGCGCGGCTGGCGGCCTCGTTGATGTCGGACGCCACCACGGACGCCCCTTCGCGCGCCAGCCGCAGGGCGATGCCCCGGCCGATACCCTGTCCCGCCCCGGTGACCAGCGCCACCCGCTTCTCTAGCGTGCCCATCGTCCCCTCCTGTGCGTCACAAGCGACTGCTTCGGGGCGGCGGCCTGTACTCTAGGCGCCGGCGCCGCCATCCTGAGGGATGACTACACCTGAGATATAGCTGGCGGCATCCGAGGCCAGGAATACGACCGCGCCCGCGGTCTCGTCCGGCTCGCCGATGCGCCCCAGGGGGGTGCCCTTCACGGCCGGCTCGTAAATCTCGGGGGTCTTCCAGAGGTGCTCGGAGAACCTGGTGCGGATGATGGCGGGGGCGATGGCGTTGACCCTGATCTTGTATTGTCCCAGCTCCGCCGCCAGCACCCTGGTCAACATAATGAGGCCGGCCTTGCTGACCGAGTAGGCGCCCAGGCCCTTGGAGGCGCGCAGCCCGCCGGTGGAGGCGACGTTGATGATGGAGCCGCCGCCGCGCTCCTTCATGGTCCTGGCGGCCGCCTGGCTGAGGAGGAAGGCGGCCTTGAGGTTCGTATTCATGACCACGTCCCAGGCCCGCTCCTCCATGTCCACGATGGGCCCGAAGGTGGGGTTGGTGCCGGCGTTGTTGACCACGATGTCGAGGCGGCCGAAGCGGTCCGTGGTGGCCTTGACCAGGTTCTCCAGGTGCTCTCGCTCGCGGACGTTGCACTCCACGGGCAGGGCCTGGCGGCCCCGCGCCTCGATCTCCTTCACGACCTGGTCAAGGTCGGGGCGCTTGCGGGCCGCCACCGCCACGTCGGCGCCCGCCTCCGCCAGTGCCAGGGCGATGGAGCGCCCGATGCCGCGGCTGCCGCCCGTCACGATGGCCACCCGCCCGGTCAGGGAAAAATCGGCGATCCTCGCCATTCGCGCCCTCCTCTGGAATGTGAAAGCTGGCATGTAGGATAGCATAAGGCCGGCCCGTGGCCCTGCTGCGCTGCTGCACGGGGACACACAGCAAGGCCGCACCGTCGCCAGGGTGGTCTGGAGCAGGCCGCCTTACGTCTCGGCAGGCCGGGCGCGCCCGTCACGGGATGGGCAGCGGCCCCTCTTCTTCAGGCCCCGCAGGGGTGCCCATGGTGGCGCCCTGTCGGCGCCGCAGGCGCCGCCGCAGCCGCCGCAGCCGCTCCCGCAGGGCGGCGCGGAAGCGGTGGCTGTCCTGTCCTATCTTGCGGTAGCGTTTGTGACGGTGGCGGAGCAGGCTGCCGAGGCGCTCGCCCTGCAGCTCCTTGAGCTCCCTGATAAGGGCCCGTTTGAGGAGCCTGGCCGCTTCATCGTGGTCTCCGTGGGCCCCCTCTGCGGGCTCCGGCACCACGGCATCAATCACACCCAGGTCCTTGCAGTCGTGGGCGGTTAGCTTGAGCTCAGCGGCGATCTCCTCGGCCCGTGCCGGGTCGCCATAGATAAGGTCCGCCGCGGCCTCGGGCGAGATTACCTCGTAGATGGCGTGCTCCTGCATCAGGAGCCGGTCAGCCACGCTGAGGGCGAGGGCGCCCTCGCTGCCGCCCTCGCCTATGATGCAGGAGACGATGGGCGTGGGGAGGTCTGACATCAGGGCCAGACTCTCGGCGATGGCATTGCCCAAGCCGCGCTCCTCCGCCTCCAGGCCGGCGAAGGCCCCCGGGGTGTCAATGAGGGTCACCAGCGGCAGGTGGAACTTGGAAGCCAATCTCATGGCCCGATGGGCCTTGCGGAAGCCTTCGGGATAGGGCCGCCCCCGCTGGCGGGCTCCCCGGTGCCGCTCCTGGCCGATGAGCATGACAGCCCTGCCGTCGAGAAGGCCGAGCCCGCACACGATGGCGGAGTCGTCGCCGAAAAGCCGGTCGCCGTGGAGCTCGATGAAGGTGGGGGTAAGCCGGGCGATGTAGTCGGTGGCGGAAGGGCGCTGAGCATGGCGGGCCAACTGGACCTGGTGCCAGGCCTGAGGCGCGCCCTTCACCTTCAAAAAGGCGCGGCGTCCATCCTTGGACTTGAGCTGCTGATGGCGACCCAGCAGGTCCAAGGTCGCGGCGATGAGGGGCTTGAGCTGGGGCCGCTCCACCACCTGATCTATCAAGCCGTGGCGCAGGTGGGCCTCCGCAGTATGGGCGCCGTGGGGCAACGGCGCCTCTTCCGCTTCCTGGACCGCCCGCAGGGGCGCCAGGCCGATGAGGGCACCCGGCTCGGCCACGATGTAGTCGGCCAGGCTGGCGAAGCTGGCGTAGGCGCTGCCGGTGCAGGGGTTAGCGAGCACCGAGATGTAGGGCAGGCCGGCCTCGTGGAGGCGCTTGACCGCCGCCGCGGTCTTGGCCATCTGCATCAGGGAGAGGACCCCCTCTTGCATCCGCGCGCCGCCGCTGGTGACCACGCTCACCACGGGGAGGTTCTTCTTGACCGCTCTTTCGAAGGCGCGGGCGACCTTCTCCCCCACGGCGCTGCCCATGCTGCCGCCCATGAAGCCGAAGTCGGTGACCACCAGCACCAGTGCGTTCCCGCTGACCTGGCCCTGGCCGGTGACGACCGCCCCCGCCAGTCCGGTGCGGGCGCGGGCCTCGCTGAGGCTTTGGGAGTAGGGCGCCCGCTGCCGCGACACCACTGATTCAAGGGCGAAAAGGGACCTGTCGGTCTCCCGGAAGGTGCCGGGATCAACCAGCTGCTCAATGCGCTCACGGGCAGAGAGGCTGAAGTGAAAACCGCAGTATTGGCAGACCTCGTGGGTGTGGTATAGCTCGGACTGGCCCAGCTCGGCCCCACAATAGGGGCAAGCTTCCGACTCCAGAGCTTCCCGCTCCTGCGCCTCGCTCTCCACCGCCGTCCCCCTCATCCAGCACATATCCTAGCCGACGCGCCCTGCCGACGCCACGGCGCTCAGGGGCTCGTTATGGCTGGGGACCGTGGGCGTCCTGGGAGCTGGGCTCGGAGGCCGCCGCGGCGGCGATGCGGCCGCCGAGCACCTCGCGGGACTTGCCGGGCTCTCCGGGCCCAACGACGCCTTCCTCCTCCAGCAGGTCCACCAGCCGCGCGGCCCGTGGGTACCCTATCTTTAAACGTCGCTGCAAGAGAGAGGTTGATAGGCGCTTGTGTTCCCTGGCGATGACCTTGGCCTCCTCCAGCAGCTCGTCGTCGCTGTCCTGGCCGGAAGGCCCGCTGTCGCCCAGGGCAGGCAGCGGCGGCGCGACCGCGGTGAGATCGAGGCGCTCCGTAGTCACCACTGGCAGGGTCCCGAGGGTGGCCGCGGGCTGGCCGTGGGCCCAGAAGTCTGCCAGCCGCTCGATCTCGGCGTCGGACACGAAGCAGCCCTGGAGCCGCAGGGGCTTCGCCGCGTCCTGGGGCTGATAGAGCATGTCGCCCCGCCCCAGCAGGGACTCCGCCCCCGGCGTGTCCAGGATTGTCCGCGAGTCCACCTGCGAGGCGACGGCGAAGCTGATGCGGGTGGGGAAGTTGGCCTTGATGAGGCCCGTTACCACGTCCACCGAGGGGCGCTGGGTGGCCACAATCAGGTGGATGCCGGTGGCCCGCGACAACTGGGCGAGGCGGCAGATGGAGCGCTCGACCTCCACCGGCGAGGTCATCATCAGGTCGGCCAGCTCGTCTATCACCACGATCAGGTAGGGGAGGCGGCGCTCCGCCGCCGGGTGCTCGTTGTAGGCTTCGACGTTGCGCACGCCCAGGGCTGCCAGCTTGCGGTAGCGCCCGTCCATCTCGTGGTTGAGCCATTTCAGGGCGTTGGTCACCTGGGCGATGTCCACTATCACGGGCGCCAGGAGGTGCGGTATGGGCCCGTAGGGCGTCATCTCCACCCGCTTGGGGTCTATCAGCAGCAGCTTGACCTCCTCCGGGTTGTTGAACATGAGGATAGAGGCGATGAGGGCATTCATGCAGACACTCTTGCCGCTGCCGGTGGCGCCAGCGATAAGCAGATGGGGCATCTTCTGTAGGTCCGCCGCCACGGGCTCGCCGCCGGCGCCCTTGCCCAAGGCCACGGCCAGCCGGCTCTTGCCGTGGAGCTTCTGGAACGGCGGGCCCTCCAGGACCGACCGCAGCGAGACGATGTCGGGCAGGGGGTTGGGCACTTCGACGCCCATGACAGATTTCCCCGGCACGGGCGCCTCGATGCGGATGGACGACGCGGCCAGGGCCAGGGCCAGGTCCTTGTCCAGGGCCAGTATCTGGTCCACCTTCACCCGGGTGCGCGACACCTCCTCCTGGTGCACCGCGGGCCGCCCGTGCTTGTCCACCCGCACGCGGCCATCGGGCCCCAGCTCTCTGACCTGCTTGAACTTCCTGACCCACCCCGGCTCCAGCCCGAACTGCGTGACGGCGGGTCCGGGGTTGATCTGCACTACCTTGGCCTCGATGCCATAGCTGGCCAGGGCCTCCTCGATGGCCCGGGCGCGCTTCTCGTTGTCGTCCTCCGAGACCTGGGCTTCGGGGATGTCATCCAGGAGTTTCAGCGGCGGCAGCACCCACCTCTGGGGGGGTGGGGCGGGCCGCCCCTCGCTCCGCAGGGCGTAGAGGGCGCGGGCCAGGCCCCGCAGCGGTTTGGCCTCGGCCTCCTGGGGTGCCGCGGCCGCCGGCGCGGGCGGGTGCCCCGCGGCGGCGCTGGCGGCGGCGCCGGGGACGCTGGCCGCGGCCGGCGCTTCCTCCGACGGCGGCGTGTCACTGGCTGCGACCGCGGCTGGTGGCGTCTCCTCCGGCTCCCGGCGGCGGCGGCGCAGCACGAGCCGTCCTACCGCCAGCGCCCCGCCCAGCGCCTTGAAGGGCAGACCATGAAGCGGGTAGCGCCGGTAGAGCCTCCAGAGGCGCGGGGCCAGCCAGCGGGCGCTCCGCCAGCTCCGGCGCGGCGCGGCGAGGACGACGGCCGCCATGACCAGGCCCGCGACGATGAGGCCACCCAGGGCGTCGGGCGCGCCGATGATCGCCAGGCCGAGGTAGCCGCCGTAGGTGGCCTCAGCCAGCAGCCCGCCGGGCGGCCGGAAGAAGGCCAGGCAGCCCCAGACAGCGGCGGTAAAGGCCAGGCCGCTCAGCCAGAGGTTCAACTTGTTGAGGAGGCGGCGGGCCGGGCGGACTTTGGCGAGGAGGACGCTGTAACCGCCCCAGAGCGCCAGCAGCAGCAGGCCCCAGCCGAGAAGCCGCGCGACCCACCTGACCAGGGCCATGACGGCGGGCCCTAGAAGGACGGCCACCAACGCTGCGGCCGCTCCTAACGAGACGATAATAGCCAGGGCCAGGAGCGGGTTCGCCAGGGCCCGGGCGCCCAGGGATGCCCAGAAGGCGCGGCGACGACCGGCGCCCCGCAAGGGTGCGTTGGCCTCTGCCATGGCTGCCTACCTCTTTTGCGGCACCCCGAGGCCACCGGCAGGCCCCGTCTTGAGCTGCCCTATACCTCCACTACCACCGGCAGGATCATGGGCCGCCGGCGGGTGCGCTCGTACAGGAACCGCCCCAGGGCGTCTTTGACCTGGGAGTGGATGAAGCTCCAGTCCGCGTAGTGCTTCTCCGTCGCTTCCAGGGCCTTGACCACCAGGTCCTTGGTCTCCTCGAGGAGCGGCTCCCCCTCGCGGGCCTCGATGAACCCGCGGGAGACGATGTCGGGCCGGGCCACCAGCCGGCCGCTCTCCTTTTCAATGGCGGTGATTACAACCAGGATGCCGTCCTGGGAAAGGAGCTTGCGGTCCCGCAGCACCACGTGGGCCAGCTCCCCCATCCCGTCCACGTACACATGCCCGGAGGGCAGGTGGCCCTCCACCCGGCCGCCCGTGGGGCTTAGCTCCAGTATGTCCCCGTCCTCCAGGATGAAGCTCCGCTCCAGGCCGATACCGATGGAGGCAGCCAGCCTGCTGTGGGCCACCAGGTGGCGGTACTCCCCATGCACGGGGACGAAGAACTTGGGGCTCACCAGGTTCAAAAGCAGCTTCAGCTCCTCCTGGGCGGCGTGCCCGTGGACGTGGACGTCGGCGATCTTGCTGTGGAGGACGTTGGCACCTTGCTTGAATAGATTGTCTATGGTGCGGTAGACCAGGGACTCGTTGCCGGGGATGGGGGTGGAGCTCAGCACCACCGTGTCGCCGGGGACGATGCGCACCTGGCGGTGATCGCGGTTGGCCATCCGCACCAGGGCCGAGGTGGGCTCCCCCTGGGCGCCGGTGCAGATGATGCTGACCTGGTTGGGGCGCAGCCGGCGCAGCTCATCGGGCCGGGCCAGGGTGCCATCGGGGGCATCCAGATAGCCCAGCTCCAGGGCCATGGCCACGTTCTCCTGCATGCTGCGGCCCACTACCAGCACCCGCCGCTGGTTCTTGACCG
>JACQGV010000221.1 GCA_016199375.1 Chloroflexota bacterium
CGGTAACACTCCCTTCTGTGTCTGGTGGTCTGATCCCCATCCAGCATACGGCAAGGAGTGTTACCAACCTTATGAAACACTACAGGTATCCCCTAATCGCTGTTTCTTCTTCCCCCTTCTCCTGCAGGAGAAGGGGGAGCGAGGGGGATGAGGCATCCACGGGAGGCCAGCGCGAGAGCCCGCTCATCGCGCCGACTTTTTCCACGGATTAGTGGGACAGGACACTAGGTCCGGGACCACAATCCAGCGCGGCCGGGGCTGCGTATACTTTAGTGATAGCTGGGCACCGCCCTGCGCCACGCTCTGCCGCAAGGAGGCAATGTGTTTCCCCTGCGACCGCTCGTCTCTAGCCTGTGCGTACTTTCGCTGGCGGCAACCGCTTGCGGTGGCGGCTACGGCGCCGCACCCCCAGCCACCAGCGCTCCGCCCGCCGCCACAGCAGCCCCCACAGCCACCCGCGCCCCCACGCCAACCTCGCCTCCGACCGCCACTGTGGCCATGGCCCTCGGAGGGCCGACTGCGGCGCCGACGCCCGCTCCCACCGCCACCGCCCGGCCGAGCCCTGCTCTCACACCCGCGGCCACCGCTACCAGCGCACCCGCAGCGACCCCGACGCCTGGAGGAGCTACACCTGCCCCCTCTGGCACCGGCGACTACGACTACGGCCCCGCCGAGGGGTCAGCTACCCCAACCCCCGGCGCTGCGCCGCCAGCCGGCCACGACGTGGAGATCAGCTTCCAGGAGTGGAGCGTTGGCATCAGCGGCATGGCCCACGCGGGCCAGGTGAAGCTGCTGATCAGGAACCAGGGCCGCTTCCCCCACTCCTTCGCCATCAACGCCGGCGGCCAGGTGCGGCAACTGGGCTCCAACGTAGCAGCCGGTGGGAGCGGCGAGCTGACCCTTGCGCTCGCGGCGGGCGAATACACGCTCTGGTGCCCGCTACCAGGCCATCGAGAGCGCGGCCTGGAGGCCAAGCTGCAGGTCCAGTAGCGCGTCCCCCGTACGACGCTTCCCTCTCCTTGTGGGAGAGGGCTAGGTAGCTGGCCGACGCCCGTTTGCAGCAGGCTCTCGCCGTGCTAGCCTGTGGGCATGACAGCGGGCGCAGTGCTCCTCGCGGTCATCTCCTGGGTGCACCTGCTGGCCGCGGTCGCCTGGATCGGCGGCGGCCTCTTCTATCTGCTAGTGCTGCGGCCCGCCCTGAGCCAGGAGGCATTGGGCCAGTCTGGGGGCCCCTTGACCCGTGCGGTAGCCGAGCAGTTCCGGGGCGCGGTGGAGCTAGCCATCGTAGTGCTCCTGGTCACTGGCGCCATCCTCACCTTCCAACGGCTGACGGCGCCCCAGGCAACGGCCGCCTACGCCCTGGTCCTGGGCATCAAGATCGCCCTGTCGGTCGCCCTGTTCGGCCTGGCCTACTGGCTGGGGCGCCGGGGCGCGGTGGAGCGGCTCCTTGGCGCCCGGGCTGCCGACGCGGCGCCCAGGAGCCCGCGCCGCCGGCTGCCCTCCCCGGCGACCGCCACCGTCCTTCTGGGCGCCGCCATCCTCCTGCTCGCCGAGCTGCTGCGGCTCCTGTTCCGCTGACCCCCGCCCGCAGCTCGCATCCCACCGTAGTATCATGGTGACATGGCAGTCAGGCACCACGATTTCGGCTCGGCCCAGGTGCGCGCGGAGGCCATCGGCAGGCCCGGCCAGCGCACCTTTCGGGTGTTGCTCGATTCTCCCGCGGGCAACGCCGGCCTCCAGCTGGACAAGCAGCAGCTCGCGGAGCTGGCCCTGGCCATCCAGCGCCTCCTCGCCCTCAACGAGGCGGCGACGGCGACGGCGCTGGTGCCCGAAACATCCGCAGGCCACACCCAACTCGAATTTACCATCGGCCGCATCGGGATCCACTTCGACACCGGCCGCCAGGCCATCTTCCTGCTCCTTGAAGATGTGGAGGCCACCGATAAAGAAGGACTCAACGTCTCGTGCTGGCTCCCGCGCCCGGCGGCCCTGGAGTTCGCCGAGGCGGCCCTGGCGGTGTGCGCCGCGGGCAGGCCCCCCTGCCCCCTCTGCCATGGCCCCATGGACCCCGAGGGCCACCGGTGCCCCAAGGCCAACGGCCACGGGATAGCTGCCCTGGAAGAGGGCTCCCAGCAGGTCTGAGCATAATGGCCTCGGACAACCAGGTCCCGCAGCAAGACCGGGCGGCGCTCCTCACCGCCCTCGCCAGCGCGCCCATCCGGCGCTGCCAGCTTCTGCCCTGGGGCTCCAACTACACCTACCTGCTGGAGCTGGAGGGCGAGGGTGAGCACTTGCGGGCGATCTACAAGCCCGGCCAGGGCGAGCGCCCCCTGTGGGACTTCCCCGCTGGCACCCTCTACCTCCGCGAGTGGGCCGCCTACGTCACCAGCCAGGCCCTGGGCTGGGACCTGGTGCCGCCCACGGTAGTGCGGGCAGGCCCCCAAGGGCCGGGTTCAGTCCAGCTTTATGTCGAGTTCGTGGAGCCGGAGAACTACTTCACCCTGCGCGAGCGGCGGCTGCCGGACATCTGGCCCCTGGCGGTCTTCGACCTGGTGACCAACAACGCCGACCGCAAGGGCGGCCACTGCCTGGTGGACCAGCAGGGCCACATCTGGGGAATAGACCACGGGCTCACCTTCCACGCCCTGCCCAAGCTCCGCACCGTGATGTGGGAGTTCTGCGGGCAGCCCATCCCCAGGCGCCTGCTGGAGGACGTGAGGCAGCTCTTGGAGCGCCTGTCGGTGCCGGGGGGCCTCATCGAGGTCCTGGGCGAGGCCCTGGACCGGCGGGAGGCGCAGGCCCTCTGCCGCCGGATGGAGGAGCTGCTGCGGCAGCCCCGCTTTCCCCTGCTGGACCCCCGCCAGGTCCCCTGGCCCCTGGTCTGAAGCCCAGGCCTGGCGCGTCAGCCGACGATTTCGCTGATCTGCACCACGGGCTGGATGTTGGTGTAGTTGGGGATATCGCCCATGATCTCCTTGGTGTTGGGCCCAAACGCTTTCTGGAAGTCAGTGACCGAGTTGAAGTGCAGATAGGCGATATACACGTATGGCGCCGGCGCCCCCGGCGCGCCTCCTGCCACACCTCTATCGATCTCGACGCGGACGAGCGCGGCCCCAAGCCGTGTCTTCACCAAGGGGATGTGCTTGTTTAGGTAGTAATCGGGATCGAACTTGCTTCCTTCCTTGGTCGGGTAGAGGACAGCTACACGTATCATTGGCTCCTCCCCTTCTAGGCGCTAGTCGCGGGTGCCGAAGACGTTCAGCACCACGGTGTAGGTGCCGGGATAGCCGCCCTGGTCGTGGGTCATCCCCAGGGTGGCGCCCTTCACCTGCCGGGCGTCGCACTTCCCCTGGAGCTGCTTGTAGACCTCGTAGGTCTTGTGAATACCGGCGGAGCCGCCACCGTGGCCGAAGGACTTCAGGCCGCCATTGGTGTTCACCGGCAGCTCGCCCTCCAGGCTGAAGACGCCGGCCGCCGCGTACTCGCC
>JACQGV010000231.1 GCA_016199375.1 Chloroflexota bacterium
GCCCCGCCGTGGCCGCCGACATGGCGCGGCTGCAGCAGCTCGCCCGGGAGCGCCGCGCCCTGGAGGGGCCGGTGGGCCTGTACCGGAGCTACCGCCGGGTCGAGGCCGACATCGCCTCGACCGAGTCCCTGCTCCAGGAAGAGCGCGAGGACCCCGATCTATCGGCACTGGCCCGCGAGGAGCTGGAGCGGCTGCGCAAGGAGCGGGAGGAGCTGTTCCAGGAGCTGCGGCGCGCCCTGGTGCCCAGGGACCCCAACGATGACAAGAATGTCATTGTGGAGGTCCGCGCGGGCACCGGCGGCGAGGAGGCCGCCATCTTCGCCGCCGACCTCTTCCGCATGTACGCCCGCTACGCCGAGCGCCGGGGCTGGCCCGTGGAGGTGCTCTCCACGTCCGCGAGCGAGCGGGGCGGTTTCAAGGAGATTATCTTCGAGGTCCGCGGCCAGGGCGCCTTCAGCCGCTTGAAGTTCGAGCGCGGCGTCCAGCGTGTCCAGCGCGTCCCCGTCACCGAGGCCCAGGGCCGCATCCACACCTCCACCGCCACCGTCGCCGTGCTGCCGGAGGCGGAGGAGGTGGATGTCCAGATCAACCCCAACGACCTCCGCATTGACATCTATCACTCCGGCGGCGCTGGGGGCCAGAACGTCAACAAGGTGGCCACCGCCGTCCGCATCACCCACCTGCCCACGGGGATCGTCGTGGCCTGCCAGGACGAGCGCTCGCAGCTAAAAAACAAGCAGAAGGCGATGGCGGTGCTGCGGGCCCGGCTCTACGACCTGAAGGCGCAGGAGCAGGAGGCGCAGCAGGCGGCCAGCCGCCGCGCCCAGGTGGGAGGCGCGGAGCGGGCGGAGAAGGTCCGCACCTACAACTTCCCCCAGGACCGGGTGACCGACCATCGCATCGGCCTCACCCTGCACAACCTGCCCGCCATCCTCAACGGCGAGCTGGATGAGCTCCTGGCCGCCTTGGCGGCCAACGCCCGCGAGGAGCAGCTCGCCGCCGCGGCCGCGTCGTGAAGGACGGCAGGCTGTCCCCCCGGGTCTAGGAGACCCGCACCTCCGACAGGCGCAGTGCCCGGAAGTGGCCCGCCCGCAGCTCGGCGACCAGGTCCTTGATGTCGCTGATGGGGCGCTCGAACTCGGTCAGGCAGGAGCCGATGCTGCTCACGAAGTGGGCGTCGGAGCCGCCGATGCCCCAGCAGCGTCCCTTCTCCGCCAGGGCCCGGGCGCGGTCGTTCTCCCAGTGGCTGCTGCCGCCGTTGATGAGCTCCACCACCGGCACCCGCTCCAGGGGGAAGCCCTGGCCCAGGAACTCGATCAGCCCGATGCCCCGCCGGCCGGGGTGGGCGGGCACCGCGATGCCCCCGCAGCGCTCGGCCTCGGCTATCAGCTTGAGGGGGTCCATCTTCACATCCGTAAAGTCCAGGGCCTGGCGGAGCTGGTCGCTGACGCCGTAGACCAGGAAGTGGCCGCGCGCCGTGTCCAGCTCCGAGCCCCGTAGCACCAGGACGTCGTACTGGCGGGACAGGTCGGCGTAGTCGTGCTCGGCGTCGAAGCCGCGGTGCTCGGTCAGGACGATGCCGTCTATGCGGTGGCCCTTGCGCAGGACGGTGGTGATCCACTTCAGGTATTGTTCCACGGTGGCCCGGGCGTCGTCCGAGAACACCGAGTGGGAGTGCATGTCTATTGTCGTCGCCAAGGCGAGAGCCCCTCGCTAGCGTAGCCGAGCAGTATACCATCGGCGCCCGGAGGTCTAGGGCCAGAACAGCCGCTGCGCCTCTTTCCGCAGCTCCGCCCGGAAGTCGGGGTGGGCGATGCCAATGAGCTCGTTGGCCCGCTCCCGCACCGACTTCCCCAGCAGCGAGGCGATGCCGTACTCCGTCACCACGTAGTCGGCCCAGTGACGAGGCACGGTGACGATTGTCCCCGGCTCCAGCCAGGGGACGATGCGGGAGGTCTTCCCGCCCTGGGCGGTGGACTGGAGCATCATGAGGGAGCGCCCGCCCTTGGACATCAGAGCGCCGAAGACGAAGTCGGGCTGGCCGCCCGCCCCGCTGTACATGAGGGGCCCGATGGTCTCGGAGGCCATCTGTCCCGTGAAGTCTATGGCGGCGGCGCTGTTGATGGCGACCATGTTCTCGTGGGCGGCGATGGTGTTGATGTTGATGACGTACTCCTGCTCGTACAGCTCGAAGGCAGGGTTCAGGTGGATGTAGGCCGTGTCCTCAGGGTCACGGCCGAAGTTGGTCGCCACGACCTTATCTGGATGGAGGGTCTTGCGCCGGCCGGTGATGACGCCCTCTTTGACCAGACGCACGATGCCCGGCACCAGGTTCTCCGAGTGGTAGCCCAGGTCATGCTTGTCGTCGAAGGGGCCCAGGGTGGCCAGGTACCCGCCCAGAAGTCCTGCGCCGATCTGGAAGGTGTCGCCGTCGCGCACCAGGGCGCTCACGTACCCTGCGATCTGCTTCAAGGCCGGCGGCACCTCGCGCTTGGGGAGGGTCGGGGGCTGGGGCTGTCCTTCCACGAAGGCTGTGATCCGGGAGACGTGGATGGCGTTGTCGCCATAGGTGCGGATGAGGTCGGGCTGGACCTCCGCCAGCACCGCGCGGGCGGCGGCGCAGTGTTGCTTCTTGGACCAGATGCAGGAGCCGAAGGAGCAGAAGCCGTGCTCGTCGGGAGGCGAGACCGTCATCATAAAGACGTCGGCGGGCCTGACCCCCGGACGGCCCTCGCGGACGGGCTTCCAGTAGGTGGAGAAGATGCTGGGGACGAAGTCGGCCCGGCGCTCGTGGACGATGGGCCGGTTGTACATATCCAAGAAGCCGTCAACGCGGAACCGGAAGCTCTCGGCGAAGGCGGGATCGTACCACCCCGGGTCCACCAGGGGGGTGGTCTGCATGATCTCCACGTCGCGGACCTCCCCCAGCCGGGCCGCCAGCGCCTCCATCAACGTGAGGGGATCGGAGAGGAGGCCGATGGCTACGCGGTCGCCGGAGCGCACCAGACGCACCGCCTCCTCGGCGCTCATCAGCTTGCGTTTGTAGTCGTCATGCCAGTCCATCGCCCGCTCCTAGCTGCCCGAAATATCCGCCAACCGGGGCTGCGGTCAGGCGCCGCCCTCGAGCCAGGCGGGGTCGAAGCGCGCCAGGGAGGAGACGACGTGGTGCGCCTGGGAGAGGTCCATCCCCGCCGTGGAGGGCGTTTCTACCGCCACCACCTGCATCCCTGCCGCCCGGGCGGCGCTGATCCCCACCGGCGTATCCTCGAAGACCAGGCATCCCTGGGGCTCCACCCCCAACCCCCGCGCGACGAGCAGGTAGATGTCCGGCGCCGGCTTGCCGTGGGCCACCATCTCGCCGGAGATGACCACCTTGAAGCGCTCCTCTACGCCCAGCTTCTGCAGGATGGCCCGCACCCAGCTTGCCTGGGAGGAGGAGGCGAGCCCCAGGGGCAGCCTTCTGGCCTCCAGCAGCTCCAGGAGCCGGTAGAGGCCGGGGCTGGGCTGCGCCTTGGCGCTCAGGACCTCGATCACCGCGCGGTCGTACCGGGCGAGCCAGCCGTCCAGGGGGCCGGGGAGCTGGAAGCGCTGGGCGATCCAGCGCCAGGAGTGCTCCACCGTGGTGCCCAGGATCTGCCGGTTCTCCTCCTCGGAGAGGGCCAGCCCCAGCTCGCCCAGGACCAGGTTGTGGGCCTCGTGATAGAAGGGCTCGCTATCCGTCAGGACGCCGTCCATGTCGAAGATGACCGCCCTCACGGGGCCGGCGCCGGGGCGGTGAGCTGCTGTCGCCACTCGGCCTCCTTGGACGTGAAGTAGCGCACGGGCACCCCGAAGGGCCCCGGCCCGGGGGCACCCTGGGAGTAGCCCTGGCGCTCCAGGTGGGCGCAGACCTCCTCGCCGTGGGCGGCGTCGCGCGTCTCGACGACGACCTCCACCTCCACCACCCCGATGGGCAGATGGGTGGCGGCGCGGCGGTGGGCGACCTCCAGGACATTTACGTCAGCCTGGGCGATGCCCTCCAGCAGCCGCGCCAGCCTTCCCGGCTGGTCCTGCACTACGACCCGCAGCACCAGATACCGGCCTGCGTGGGCCAGGCCGTGCTCCAGCACCCGGGCGATGAGGTTGGAGTCTATGTTCCCGCCGCTGAGCACCGCCACCACCCGGCGGCCGCGATACTCCCGCAGACCTCCCAGGAGGGCGGCGATCCCCACCGCCCCGGCGCCCTCCACCAGGAGCTTGGCGCGCTCCAGGAGCAGCACCATGGCCTGGGTGATGACCTCATCGTCCACCGTGAGAATCCTGTCAACATGGCGGCGCACAAGCTGGAAGGGGAGCTGGCCCGGATGGCCGACCGCGATCCCATCGGCCACAGTGCTGTGGGCTTTCACGGGCTTCAGCCTGCCGGCTGCCAGGGACTGGGAAAGGGCCGGCGCCGCAGCCGCCTGCACCCCGATGACCTCGGCGCGGCAGCCGCTCTCCTTGAGGGCGACTGCGACCCCGGCGATGAGGCCGCCCCCGCCCGCGGGCACCAGCACGGCGTCTGCCTGGGGGACGTCCTCCATGATCTCCAGGCCAATGGTCCCCTGGCCAGCCACGATGGCGGCGTCGTCGAAGGCGGGGATGAAGATGAGGCCCTCGGCCTGGCTCAGCTCCAGGGCCCTGGCCTGGGCCTCGTCGAAGCTCTCGCCGTGGAGCAACACCTCGGCGCCGTAGCCTCGGGTGGCTGTCACCTTGGCCAGGGAGGCGTGGCGGGGCATGACGATGACCGCGCGGCAGCCCGCAGCCTGGGCCGCCAGGGCCACCCCTTGGGCATGATTGCCGGCGCTGGCGGCCACCACCCCCCGGCGCCGCTCCTTCGCCAGGAGGCACGCGATCTTATTGACGGCGCCGCGGACCTTGAACGAGCCGGTGCGCTGGAGGTTCTCCGCCTTCAGCAGGACGGTGCACCCCAGGGCCGCATCCAGGCTGGGGCTGGAGAGCACCGGCGTGCGCCGCGCGACGCCGGCGATGCGCCTCCGGGCCTCCTGGATGTCCGCAAGCTGCACCCCGCCAGCCGGGTCGCTTTTGGCGCGGGCCACTTCATCCACCCTCGGGCACGACGCAGGACACGAAGGTGAAGGCGTAGGCGGCCAGCCCCAGGCTGCTGGTGCCCAGGGCCAGCTCATGGCTGCCGAGGTCGCGGTTGTCCACCAGGCGGTACATCCGGGGCTTGTCCACTGCCACCTGGACGCCTCTCCTCACCAGAGGTCCTGGCCCCAGCGGTCGCCGTAGGCGACCTCCTTCACGGGGCGTCGGGGTGGCGGGGCAAAGCGCCCGCGCGCCGGATAGCCGATGGGTATCAGGGCCACAGTCTCCACGTGGTCGGGGATGCCCAGAAGCTCCTTTATCTCCCCCTCGTGGCGCTTGTGCAGGCTGGTGAGGGTGGTGCCCAGGCCCAGGCCCCGGGCGGCCAGGAGGATGTTCTGCACGGCAGGGAAGATGGAGGAATAGGCGCGGCGCTCGGGCGGCTGGTCGTAGGCGTGGCGCAGACACACGAAGAGCAGCACCGGCGCCTCGCCCAGGTGGTCGGCCAGGTACGTCGCCGAGGCGCGCACCCGTTCGTCGGCGGGCGTCAGGTTGCGGGCCGCCGGCTGCCCCTCTCCGTAGACTTCCAAGAACCCCTTGCGGTACACCTCGCCGACGCGCCGCCGCAGGGCGGGGTCGCGCACTACCAGGAAGTTCCAGGGCTGGCTGTTCATGCCGCTGGGGGCCTTGATGGCGGCCTCCAGGATGCGGCGCAGCGCCGCCTCGGGCACCGGGTCCGGCTTCAGGTGGCGCATGCTCCGCAGGGTGTCTATGGCCTCGAAAAGTGTGATGTCGTTCATGCGGATCTCCTCTGGCGGCTATTGTAGCGGGCGTGAGAAGGGCTGTCAGGAGGGTGTACCAGGCCAGATGAGATTACTCTAGCAGGCTGATGAAAAACAGGGGAGTCCAGAGGGGCAAGGCCCCTCTGGCGGGGGAACTGGGGGTGTCCCCCCAGGGTTTTTCTTGCCCGCTGGCAGCCGGTCTTATAGCAGCTTGAGCTGCTGGCCCGACTTGAGGGCCCGGGCATTCCAGCCCCGGCGCTGGAGGTCGCGGGCGAGCTCCGCGGCGAAGCCGTGGACCGTGTAGACCTCCCGGGGCTGGACGCGCTCCACGTACTCCAGCAGGTCGCGGTAGTCGGCGTGGTCGGAGAGGGGGAAGGCGGCGTCCACGCCCAGCCGCTGGCTGGTGCCCCGGTCCACCGCCCAGCCCGAGATGTGGGCGATGGCCGCGCCCGGCACCCGTTGCCGCAGGTGCGAGCGCCTGACGCTGGGCGGGAAGAGCAGCACCCTGCCACCCTCGGTGCCGGGGGTATGCTGCACGTGCTCCGGGAAGTGCACCCCTAGCTCCTGGTAGAGCTGCACGTGGGAGAAGAGGGCCTCGTGGAGGGCGAAGTCGAAGCCGGCCTCGGCTAGGCTCGCCAGCAGCTCGGGCCCCTTGCCCAGGGAGTAGCCCAGGAGCACGGGCACCCGGCCCCGGGCCAGGTTGATCTTGCAGAAGGCGATGATGTCGGCCACCACCTCGGCCCGCGGCGGGAAGAGGTAGTGGGGGCGGCCGAAGGTGCTCTCCATCACCAGGGTGTCGGCCCGGGGGACCTGGATCGGCTCGCAGGCCGGCCCCTCGCGCAGCTTGAAGTCGCCCGAGTACAGCAGTCGCGCGCCGTCGCGCTCGGTGAGGATCTGGGCCGAGCCCAGCACGTGGCCGGCCGGGTAGAGGGTGGCGTGAAAGCCGGCGTCGAACCAGGTGCGCTGCCCGAAGGGCAGGACATGGGTGGCAGCCGGGCCCAGGTCGCGGGCGTGCGGCCCGGAGCGGAGCTGCAGGAAGCGCTGGGTGCCCGGCGAGACGATGACCCGCTGGTGCCGGCGCACGTGGTCCGAGTGGGCGTGGGAGATGAAGGCGAAGTCTTGGCCGCGGGAGGGGTCGAGCCACAGACCCATGTCAGGCAGGAGGATCCCGTGGTCGAAGGCGAGGCGGATCATCTCTGTGGCCGCCCTTCCACGGAAGGGCTAGCGCCCGGGGCGGCGTCCACCGGCTCCCTCCTTGCCGGGGAGTATACCACGAACGCCCGCCGCCAGGGGGCTCGAAAGTCAGCGCACCAGCCCCAGCTGGAGCTGGAGGGCGAGGCCGCCGATGGCCAGGGCCACGGTGGCGGCGGTGACTACCAGCCCCACCTTTAGGAACTCCC
>JACQGV010000228.1 GCA_016199375.1 Chloroflexota bacterium
CGGCGGCGGGCGCTGCGGGACGAGGAGCAGCTCACGGCGCTGGTATCACGGGAGGGCGCGTTCCTGCTGAACAACATCATGTTTCTGGCGGTGCTGGCGGTCACCTTCATAGGCTCTATCTACCCCTGGATTTACGAGTCGGTCCGCGGGGTGAAACTGGCCCCCGGCCCCGAGTTCTTCAACCGCGCCAACGGCCCGATACTGCTTGGCCTGCTGGTGCTGATGGGGGTAGGCCCGGTGGTGCCCTGGCGGGGCGCGCGGCCGGCGACGCTCCTGCGGATGCTGGCGCTGCCCCTGGCAGTGGCGGTCCTGGTGATGGCGGCGCTGGCTGTCGCCGGGGTGCGTCAGGCCTGGGCGCTGGCGGGTTTCGGCGCCTGCGGGCTGGTGGCGGGCACCATTTTCCGGGAGTGGGCAAAGGGCACCTGGGCCCGCCATCGCAGCCACGCCGAGGGCTATCCGCGCGCCTTCCTGGGCCTCATCGCCAGCAACCGGGCGCGCTACGGCGGGTATGTGGTACACCTGGCCATCGCTCTGATGGCCATCGGGGTCATCGGCTCCAACTTCTTCAAGACCGAGCGGGAGGTGTCCCTCCGGCCCGGCCAGTCGGCGGCGGTCAACCAGTATGTCCTGACCTACGAGGGTATGCGGCGCTACCCCACCCCCGACAAGCTGGTGGCCCTGGCCACAGTCTCCCTGCGGGAGGGCGACCGCAGCCTGGGCACGGTGGAGACGGGCCGCACCCTGCAGCGCAGCATGAGCCAGCCCGTGGCTGAGATCGCCATCCGCTCCACCTGGAAGGAGGACCTGTACATCGTGCCCGCCGTGCTGCGGGAGGACGGCGAGACCACGTTCAAGATATTCGTCAATCCCCTGGTGATGTGGATCTGGATCGGGGGCGGCGTGTTCCTGGCGGGCACGATCGTTGCGCTGTGGCCGGGCCGCCACGAGCTGCCCTTCCGGCGCCGGAGCGACCGGGGAGGACCGCTGTGACCATACTAACCATACTGGTGGTGGGAGGGCTCGCTGCCCTCGCCTTCCTCTACGTCGCCTGGCCCCTGCTCAGGCGGCCGCTGGTGCCCGCCAACGCCGAGCCACCTGCCGTGGCGACGGGCCCCGCTGCGACCGCCGACGAGTTGGAGACGGACCTGCAGCTTGGCCTGCTGGCCCGCGCGGACGTGCCCCCGGTGGTGGCGGTCGCCAGCCCCGCTGTTGCACCGGCCATCCGGGCCAGCGAGGGCGGGCAGGGTGAGGGCCAGCAGAGCCCCGCGACCCTGCGGGCCGAGATCGAGCGGGAAGTGGCCGCCCTGCGGGAGCGCCGGCGGGAGCAGACCTCGGGGGGCGAGCCCGGCAGCCCGGGCCGTCCCTGATGCCGCCGCGCCAGGAGGACCGCCCTTGCAGCCCTTGCGCCAGACGACTGAGCGCCCGCGCCTGAGGGCGGGCCCTGGCCTGGCAGGGTCCCTGGGCCTGGCCGCCATCATCCTGGGGGCGCTGGCAGCGGCCCTCGGCGCCCAGATCAGTCCCGGGGGCCGTCCGGCCCTGGCCCAGGGACCGGGAGCCATCGAGGGGCGACTCAGGAATGGCACGCCCGCTGGCGCGCCCGCGGGCGGGGTGGCGGTGTACCTGGTGTCGCTGCTGCCCAGCGGCGAGGCCCTGACCGTCGCCAGCGCGACCACAGAGGCCGACGGTGCCTTCCGTTTCGAGGGGGTGAACGTCGAGGGAAGCCTGCTCTACCAGGTGCGCGCTGCCTACCAGGATGGCGACTTCCGCAGCCCGCTCGTCTCCTTCGCGTCCGGCTCCGGCAGGCTGACGGCAGATGTCCAGGTCTTCGATACCACTGGGGACCCAGCGGTGGTCCGCTTCACCCGGGTGGTCATCCTCATCGAGCGCGCCGGGGGGCGGCTGGTGGTCACCCAGCCGCTCACGGTGAGCGTTGCGGGTGACCGCGCCTACATCGGCGCGGCGCCCCCGGAAGGCGAGCTGCGCCGGAGCCTGGTCATCCCTCTGCCGCCGGGGGTGCAGACGGTGCAGTACCTGGAGGGACTCCAGCCCGAGGAGACGGAGCTGACGGCGGCGGGCGTCCTCTTTCGCGTGCCCCTGGCTCCCGGCCCGCGCGAGCTTTTGTTGCGCTATGAAGTCCCCATCGCGGCGAACAGGTGGCGCCTCGCCTGGCGCTCGGAGTTCGCCACCGACCAGTTTGATATACTCCTGCTGGGACTCCCCGCCCAGGCGGGCCCGGGCCCCCTGAGAGACCAGGGTGTCATGAGCTTTCAGGGCCGGGAGTTCCGGCGGCTCAGCGCCGGGGGCGTGGGGGCCGGGGTTGGCCTCGAGGCCATCCTGGTTGGCCTGCCTTTCTTCGATATTGAGCAGGCCCTGCGGTGGGTGGCGCTGGGCGCTGGGCTGGCCCTGGGCGCGGCGCTGGTGGCGCTCGCTGCCCGTCGAGCGAAGGGGTCGCTAACGGCTGCGGTGCTGGTCGCCGAGCGGGACAGCCTCGTGGCGGAGGTGGCGGCGCTGGACGAGCGCTTCAGCTCCGGCGAGGTCGGCGCGGGCGCGTACCAGCGCCAGCGCCGCCGTAAGCTGGATGCTCTGCTCACCCTGACCAGGGCCCTGCGAGGACGCTAGGCTTGGCGCACGGACAGGTTACCGTATTTCCGCAGCCCTGGACGGTCCAGGCCCGGGGCCTGACCAAGGCCTACGGCTACCAGTGGGCGCTGCGGGGGATAGACCTGGAGCTGCGGCGCGGCTCCAGCCTGGCCCTCTTCGGGCCCAACGGCTCCGGCAAGACCACCCTCATAAAGGTGTTGGTGACGCTGGCGCGGCCCACGGGTGGCGAGGCGCTGATTGAAGGCCACGATATCCGCCGCGACGCCCAGGCGGTGCGCCGGGCGGTGGGCGTGGTGGGCCACGAGCCCTGGCTCTACGAGGACCTGACGGTCCAGGAGAACCTTCACTTCTACGGGCGGATGTATGGCGTGTCCGACCTTCCCCGCCGGGCGCTGGCGGTGCTGGAGCAGGTGGGGATGGACCCCTACGCCCAGTTCCCGGTGCGCTCCCTCAGCCACGGCATGCGCCGGCGCGTGGCCCTGGCCCGAGCGTTCTTGCACCGCCCCCGGGTCCTGCTCCTGGACGAGCCCGAGGCGGGGCTGGACCAGGAGGCCCTGGCGCTGCTGGAGCGCGCGCTGGCCCAGGCGCGGATGGACGGGATGTCAGTGCTGATAGCCACCCATGACCTGGCGTGGGGGCTGGCCCTGGCGGAGCGGGCGGTGGTCCTCCACAGGGGGAGGATCGCCTACGATAGCGGGGGGACGCGCCTGGACGCCGCGGCGCTGGCCGCCACCTACCGGCGGGTGACGGAGGCGGCGCCGTGACCGCTATTCTGGGCAAGGTCGGCGCCATCGTCTGGAAGGACGTGCTGGCCGAGCTCCGGACCAAGGACATCGTCCTCTCCGTGGGGGTGTTCGCCGTCCTGGTCATCATCGTCTTCAACTTCGCCTTCCAGCCTGGGGCTCAGGGCATCGGCGCCGTCGCCCCCGGGGCCCTGTGGGTGGCGGTGGTTTTCGCCGGTGTCCTGGGGATGAACCGGGCCTTCGTGCTGGAGAAGGAGCGCGGCACCCTGCCGGGCCTGCTGCTCTGCCCGGTGCCCCGCGAGGCCATCTTCGCCGGGAAGATGGCGGCCAGCCTGCTGTTCATGCTGCTGGTGGAGGCGGCGGTGGTGCCGCTCTTCGGCGTCTTCCTGGGCCTGCCCCTGTTCCCCCCGGCGCTGGTGCCCATTGTCCTGCTGGCGACCCTCGGCTTTGCGGCCGCGGGCACCCTCTTCTCGGCGGTGGCGGCCAGCTCGCGGTCCCGTGAGCTCATGCTGCCGATCCTGCTGCTGCCGGTGCTGGTGCCCGTGATCCTGAGCGCCGTGGGCGCCTCGGCGGCGGTCTTCGCCGGCGAGCCCTTCGGCGAGTACCGCACCTGGGTGCAGGTGCTCATCGGCTTCGATGTGGTGTACCTGGTCCTGTCGGCCTGGGTATTCGAGTACGTGGTGCAGGAGTAGAGATGGTGGACGCTAGGGCAGGGCAGCGGCCCTCCCCGCGGGTGGAGGGCAGGGCTGCGGGGCTGGGCTGGGGGGTGGGAGCGCTCCTGGTGGCCACCGCAGCCGTGATGGTAGTCGCTCTCTACATGGCGCTGGTGTGGGCGCCGCCCGAGCGGCTCCAGGGCCAGGTCTATCGCATCTTCTTCTTCCACGTGCCGGTTTCCTGGGTGGCCTACCTAGCCTTCGCCGTCACCTTCGCGGGGGGGCTGGCCTACCTGCGCAGCGGCCGGGCGTCCTGGGACCGGGCAGCGGCCGCCTCGGCGGAGGTCGGCGTCGTCTTCACCACCCTGAGCCTGGTGACGGGCTCAATCTGGGGCAAGCCCATCCTGAACGCCTGGTGGGGCTGGGATGTCCGCCTCACCACGACGCTGGTGCTGTGGTTAATCTACCTGGGCTACCTGATGATCCGGGCCTACGCCGCCGAGCAGGCCCAGGGAGCGCGGCTGGCGGCAGTGGTCGGCGTGGTCGGTTTCGTGGTGGTCCCTATCAACTTTTTCTCCATCCGGCTCTGGCGGGGCCTGCACCCGGGGCCCAACATCGGCACGGAAGGCGGCTTGGAGATAGAAGGGGCGATGGCGGCGACGCTCTTCGTGTCCCTGGCGGCGGTGACCCTGCTCTATATCACGCTCCTGGTCGCCCGCATACGGCTGCGCTCCCTCACCGACGCCGTGGGCGAGATCAAGGCGCGCCTGGGGGTGGGAGGCATTCGGTGAAGAACTTCTGGTACTTGTTCGCCGCCTACACGGTTATCTGGGCGGTCGTGCTGGGCTTCGTGCTCTCCTTCTACCTCCGCGAGCGCGCCCTACGCCGAGAGGTGGAGGCGCTGAAGGAGCTGCTTGACCGCCAGGAGGGCCATACGGCCCCTGGTGAAGGGGACAAGGTGCAGGGATAAACGGGCCTGTCATCCGACACTGACGAGGGCGAAAGCCGCCAGGAAGCCCCCCCCTTTTTCACCATCCTGCCAGGCCGGCTACCACCCCGGTCGCTATTGTGCGCCGTCCCCTAGGAGCTTGTTTACTGCCTGGACATCGTCCGGCGTCAGGCGCCACTCGCCGGCTTTGGCGTTGGCCTCCACCTGCTCCGGCCTGGTGGCCCCGGCGATGACGCTGCCCACCTGGGGCTGGGCCAGCAGCCAGGCGATGGCCAGCTCGCCTACGGTGTGGCTGTGCCCTGCCGCGAACTGCTCCAGCTTGGCCAGGACCGCGAAGTTCTTCTCGGTCAGGTAGCGCGCGCCCATCCGCTCATTGCCGGCCAGGCGCGTCCCCGAGGGCGCGGGCTCGTGGGGCCGGTACTTGCCGGTCAGGAAGCCACTGGCCAGGGGGAAGAAGGGGATGATGCCGACGTTGTACGCCTGGCAGAAGGGGATGACCTCCCGCTCCAGCCGGCGGTTCAGCAGGCTGTACTCGGCCTGCTCGCTGACGAAGGGGTTCAGATGGTGGCTGCGGGCGGTCCAGGCGGCCTCGCAAAGCTGCCAGGCCGCGAAGTTGGAGGAGCCGAGGTAGCGGACCTTCCCCTGGTGCACGAGGTCGTCCAGTGCCCGCAGGGTCTCCTCGATGGGTGTGCGCGGGTCCGGGAAGTGGATTTGATAGAGGTCTAGGTAGTCGGTGTCCAGGCGCTTCAAGCTCTCTTCGACACTCTGGAGGATGTGCTGGCGAGAGCCGCCGCGGAGGTTGGGCCCCTCTCCACGCGGGCCGCCGAACTTGGTCGCCAGGACGAGCTGTCCGCGCATTCCTTTGATGGCGCGGCCGATGAACTCCTCGGAGCGCCCGCCGCCGTAGATGTTGGCGGTGTCAATGAAGTTGATGCCCAGCTCCACCGCCCGCCGCAGGACCGCGGCGCTGGCCTCGGCGTCCATACGGCCGCCGAAGTTGTTCGTCCCCAGGCCGACCGCCGAGACCTCCAGCCCCGAACCACCCAGGCGTCGGTACTCCATGGCGCTCTCCTTTTGGCAAAGTCTTTGCAGAATTGTAGCAGAGAGGAAAGGGCCGGCCCCACCGGGGCCGGCCCTTGCATAGGTCTAAAGGAGCGCCGTCTACCAGGCGTTCACGAGGGCGGGTAGGGACTTGCGCTCGACCAGGCTGATGGCGTTGCGGCTGCACGCCGTCATGCAGAGCCCGCAGCCGAAGCAGCTCAGGTGGTCTATGCTGGGCTTGTCAATGGTCACCTCGTACTTCAGGGAGTTGAAGTGGCAGCGGCCCAGGCATTCCC
>JACQGV010000234.1 GCA_016199375.1 Chloroflexota bacterium
GTGGGAGGCGGCATGGCCAACACCTTCCTCAAGGCCCGGGGCCTGCCCGTCGGGGCCTCCCTCTACGAGGAGGAGCGCCTGGCTTTCGCCCGGACGATACTGGAACAGGCCCGGGCCAGGAAAATCCCCTGCCTGACACCGGTGGACGTGACCATCGCCGACCGCTTCGACGCCAACGCCAGCAGTCGGGTAGTGCCGGTGGCGGAGGTGCCCACCGACTGGCGGATCATGGACATCGGGCCCCGGACCTGCGACCTCTTCCGCCAGGCGCTGGCCGACGCCAAGCTGGTGCTCTGGAACGGGCCCATGGGAGTATATGAGTTCCCCCAGTTTGCCGCCGGCACCAAGGCGCTGGCGGAGGCCATAGCCGCGGTCAAGGGCACGACTATCCTGGGCGGCGGCGAGACTGCGGCCGCCATCCATGCCCTGGGGCTGGCCAACCGGGTGAGCCACGTCTCGACCGGCGGCGGCGCCACGCTGGAGTTCCTGGCGGGCAGCACCCTCCCGGGAGTGGCGGTGCTCCTTGACCCCTAGCGCCCTGTCGCGGCTCAATTCGGGGGTGCAGTCCCGACCCATCGGGACTGCCAGGGCTGCGCGACGGGACAGCAGCGTGCTCTCGCTAGAAGGACCTGATTAGAATATCCGGGAGAGAGGTTATGCCCGCCGGATTCGAGACCATCAGCGGCCTGGCCCAGGCCACCCCGTCCAAGATCGTGTTCCTGGTCATGGATGGACTGGGCGGCTTGCCCCACCCCGACACGGGCAGGACTGAGCTGGAGAGCGCCCAGGCGCCCGTCCTCCACGGCCTGGCCGCGCGCTCCAGCCTGGGGCTCTCGACCCCGGTGGCGGCGGGCATAACCCCCGGCAGCGGCCCCGGCCACCTGGCCCTCTTCGGCTACGACCCCGCCAAATATCTTATCGGCCGGGGCGTCCTGGAGGCGGTGGGCATTGATTTCGACCTGCAGCCCGCCGACGTGGCCGCCCGCGGCAACTTCTGCACCCTCGACGCGGAGGGGCTGATCAGCGACCGCCGCGCCGGCCGCATTGATTCCGCGGCGGCGGCCCGGCTCTGCCAGGAGCTGGACGGCTTCTCTCTCGCTGGCGTCCAGTGCCTCGTGCGCCCGGTGAAGGAGCACCGGTTCATCCTGGTGCTGCGGGGCCCCGGCCTCTCGGACGCCCTCACCGAGATGGACCCTCAGCGCCTCGGCGCGGCGCCGCTGCCCGTCGCTGCCACCAGGCCGGAGGCTGAGCCGGCCGCCAGGGTGGCCACGGCCTTCGTGGAGCGGGCGCGGGCGCTCCTGCGGGACTGCCGGCCCGCCAACATGGTCCTGCTGCGGGGGTGGTCCATGTACCCACGACTGCCCGCCCTGGCCGAGGTCTATCGCCTGCGCGCGGGCGCCATCGCCATCTACCCCATGTACCGGGGGCTGGCCAAGCTGGTGGGGATGGAGGTCCTGCCCGCCGGGGAGACCCTGGATGACCAGCTTGGAGCCCTGGAACGATACTGGGGCCAGTATAACTTCTTCTTCCTCCACTACAAGAAGACGGATGCCGCCGGGGAGGACGGCGACTTCGGCGCCAAGGTGCGGGCCATCGAAGAGGCGGACAGGCGGCTGCCGCGGCTGCTGGCCCTCAAGCCCGATGTGCTGGTCATCACCGGCGACCACTCCACCCCCGCGACCCTGGCCGCCCATAGCTGGCACCCCGTGCCGGTGCTGCTGCACTCCCGCTGGTGCCGCCCCGGCGACGCCGACGGCTTCAACGAGCGCGCCTGCGCCCGCGGCGACCTGGGGCGTCTGCCGGCCACGGACCTGATGCCCTTGGCCCTGGCCCACGCCCTCAAGCTCACCAAGTATGGGGCCTAGGTCCAAGACGATGGCGCGTGGGTCCGGTGCCCGCAGACCACGGAGCACCCTCGCAGTCCGAGGGCAGCCCCCTGCTGCCGTGGGGAGCGAGGGCCTCGTCCGCCGCGACCTGCGCCATCTGGCCGGCTACGCGCCCATCGAGCCGCCGGCGGCGCTGAGCCAGGAGACGGGACTGGAGCCTGCTCGCATCATCAAGCTGGACGGCAACGAAAACCCTTACGGCCCCTCGCCGCGCGCCCGGGCGGCCCTGGCCTCCCTGGACTGCGCCCACCTCTACCCCGATCCTGAGCAGCGGGAGCTGCGTCGCGCCCTGGCGGACTATCTGGGGGTGGGCGCGGAGCACATCGTGGCCGGCGCGGGCAGCGACGACCTGCTCGAC
The DNA here is from genome assembly GCA_016199375.1 of Chloroflexota bacterium. Taxonomy (GTDB): domain Bacteria; phylum Chloroflexota; class Dehalococcoidia; order SHYM01; family SHYM01; genus JACQGV01. The sequence continues at coordinate 2,245 of JACQGV010000234.1, forward strand.
CTCCTGGCGCGCCTCTTCCTCGCGCCCGGCGATCGGATCATCAACTGCGTCCCTACCTTCGGCATGTACAGCTTCCTGGCCGAGGTCCAGGGCGCCCGGGTGACAGAGGTCCGCCGCACCCCTGACCACGAGGTGGATGTAGAGGCCGTCGCCCGCGCCCTGGACCGCCGCACCAAGCTTATCTTTCTGGCCGCGCCCAACAACCCGACGGGCAACCTCCTCCCACGAAAGCACCTGGAGCGGCTGCTGGAGCTGCCCATCGTGGTAGTCGTGGACGAGGCCTACGTGGAGTTCAGCGGGACCGCCGGCTTCGCCGCGCTGGTGCCGGGGCACTCGAACCTCGTAGTCCTGCGCACCTTCAGCAAGTGGGCGGGGCTGGCCGGCCTGCGCGTCGGCTACGGTGTCTTCCCGCCCCCCATCGCCGCCCGGCTGATGCTGATCAAACAGCCTTACAACGTCAACGTGGCGGCCCAGGCGGCGGCCCTCGCCTCGCTGGAGGACGTGGCCCATCTGCTACGGAACGTGCAGCGCCTGGTAAAGGAGCGCGAGCGGCTGTACGGGAAGCTGTCGCGGCTCCCCTTCCTGGAGGCGCTCCCCTCACGGGCCAACTTCATCCTCTGCCGGCTGCTCCGTGGGGAGGCGGCCAGCCTGCACCAGCGGCTGCGCCAGCGGGGCATCTTTGTCCGCTACTTCGATACGCCGCTCCTGCGGCAGCACCTCCGCATCAGCGCCGGCAGGCCGGAGGACACCGACGCCGTCATCGCCACCCTGAAGGAGTTCGGGAGGGAGCTATGAGCCAGCCCCGCACAGCCCAGGTCCTGCGCGAGACCGCCGAGACCAAGGTGCGCGTCCAGCTCCACCTGGATGGCTCCGGCCAGTACCAGGTGGACACCGGGGTCAGGATGCTGGACCACCTGCTGAGCCAGCTTGCCAGCCACAGCCGCTTCGACCTGGTGGTGAACGCCCGCGGCGACGCCATCAAGGACCACCACCACCTGGTGGAGGACGTGGCCATCGCCCTGGGACAGGCCCTCAACCAGGCCCTCGGGGAGCGCACCGGCATCGTGCGCATGGCCGACGCCGCCGTCCCGCTGGACGAGACCCTGGTGCAGGTGGCAGTGGACCTGAGCGGCCGGGGCTACGCGGTGGTCCAGGCCGACTTCGCGGCGGAGCTGATCGCCGACCTGCTGCCCGACCTAGTGCGGCACTTCCTGGAGGCTTTCGCCATCGAGGGGCGGCTGAACCTGCACGCCCGTGCCCTGGAGGGCAAGAGCGACCACCACAAGGCCGAGGCCATGTTCAAGGCCCTGGCCCGCTGCCTGGACCAGGCGACAAGAGTTGA
>JACQGV010000232.1 GCA_016199375.1 Chloroflexota bacterium
CCAGGGCCTGGTTGGCGAAGCTCATGTCCATGACGCTGGCGGGATGTCCCTCCGCCGCCGCCAGGTTGATGAGCCTCCCTTCGCCCAGGAGGTAGATGCGGCGCCCGCCGGGCAGGGTGTATTCGTCCACGAAGTCCCGCGCCCGCCGCTTGCCCTGGGCCAGGTCGTCCAGGGCCTTGATGTTGATCTCCACGTTGAAGTGCCCGCTGTTGGCCAGGATGGCGCCGTCCTTCATCGCCACGATGTGCTCGATGTTGACGGCGTTGATGCCGCCGGTGACGGTGATGAAGATGTCGCCCGCGGGAGCGGCCTCGGCCATGGCCATCACCTGGTAGCCGTCCATCACCGCCTCCAGGGCGCGGATGGGGTCAACCTCGGTCACGATGACCTGGGCGCCCAGGCCCCGGGCCCGTAGCGCGATCCCGCGCCCGCACCACCCGTAGCCGGCGACGACGACCCGCTTGCCGGCCCAGAGGACGTTGGTGGCCCGGGTGATGCCATCCAGGGTGGACTGGCCGGTGCCGTAGCGGTTGTCGAAGAGGTGCTTGGTGTCGGCCTCGTTCACGGCGATGATGGGGTAGCGCAGCCGCCCCGCGGCGGCCAGGCTGCGCAGCCGGACCACCCCCGTGGTCGTCTCCTCGGTGCCGCCGATGACGCCCGGCAGCAGCCTCGTGCGCTCCTTGTGGAGGGTCGCCACCAGGTCGGCGCCGTCGTCCATGGTCACCTGGGGCGCCAGGTCCAGGGCCTGGCCGATGTGCCGGTAGTAGGTGGCGTTGTCCTCGCCCTTGCGGGCGAACACAGCGATGTTGTGGTTGGCGACCAGGGCGGCAGCCACATCGTCCTGGGTGCTGAGGGGGTTGCTGGCGCAGAGGGCCAGTTGCGCGCCGCCGGCCTGCAGGGCCAGGGCCAGGTTGGCGGTCTCGGTAGTTACGTGGAGGCAAGCGGCGATGCGCAGGCCCGCCAGCGGACGCTCCTTCCGGAAGCGCTCCGTGATGAGCCTTATCACAGGCATCTCCCGCGCCGCCCACTCCATGCGCAGCTGACCCTCGGCGGCCAAGGAGAGGTCCTTCACGTCGTGCTCGACGGTTGGCGCTTTGGTCGCTGATGATGCTCTCTTGTTTGTCGGCATAGCCCCTTCTGTTGGCGTAATAGCCTGGTGTTTCAGGGCGTGCTCTCTGCTCCTAGCCGGGCGAGCGCGGCCTGGACATTGTCCTCGATGGGACGCGCTGTGTCCACCACCAGGTGGGGCCACCCCTGCTCTAGGGGGTCGAAGTCCTGCTCTTGGGACGCCAGGATCTCGGGGCGCCCATCGGAGACGGAGGGGCCCGCAGCCAGCCGGCGCTCCAGCCGCTGGACCACCAGCGCGCGGGGGCAGACCACCTCCAGGGCCCAGAGCTGCGCCCCCAGCTCCTGCGCCAGGCGGCGCGGCCCCTCCCGCCAGGCCGCCTTGCGGTAGGAGGCATCGAGCACCACCGAGCGCCCCGACTCCAGGTGCTCCCGCGCCCGCCCCAACAGGGCGGCGTAGGTGCGCTCCGTCATCTCGGGCGAGTAGAGCCCCTGGCCCCAGGGCTCGAAGTGGCGCTCTGTCGGCTCCAGGCCCGCCAGCTCCTTGCGCAGGGCGTCGGAGCCGACGACGGCCGCGTCCAGCCGCTCGGCGACGGCCTCCGCGACCGTGCTCTTGCCCGTGCCCACCAGCCCGACGGTGAAGATGAGGCGCAGGGGCCGGTCGGGGCCGCGAGCGTAGCGGTGGGCGAGGCGAAAGTAGGACTGGGCGTCCCGTGTTATCTGCGCGCGCTCGGCGGCGGGCAGGCCGGCGTCGGCGAGCCGGAACCCGGCCACCTTGCCGCGCACGTAGGCGCGGTAGCACTGGTAGAAGGGCAGCAGCGCCTCCAGGCCCGTGTCGCCCGTCTGAGCGAGGTAGCGGCGGACGAAGGCGCGGCCCAGGCCAGGCCGGCCGCGGGCGTCCAGGTCCATGGCGAGGAAGGCCACCTCCGAGGCCACGTCCCCGAAGCGGAAGCGCTCGTTGAACTCGATGCAGTCGTAGATGTAGAGACCGTCCTCCACGCAGATGTTGCCGGCGTGGAGGTCGCCGTGGCAGTCGCGGATCCGCCCCTGGCGCACCCGCTCGGCGAGCAGTGGGGCGCGCTCCGCGATGAACCGGCGGGTGTAGGTGGCGATGGCGTCGTACTGCTCGCGGCTGATGGTGCGGCCGATGAGGGGCCCCGTCTGCTGGAAGTTCTCCTCGGTGTTGAAGCGGATGGTCTCCAGCGAGCCGCCGATCTCGTCCACGCGGCCGCCGGTCTCGGCCGCGGCGTGGAAGTCGGCCACCTTGTCGGCGATGCGCTCCATCGTCGGGGCGGTGACCAGCCCGCGCCGCAGCAGGACATCCAGCATGCGGTCGGCGGGGAGGCGCGCCATGCTCACGGCGTAGTCCACGGTTTCGCCAACGCCGCCGATGGCGATGCGCCCGCCGCTATCCTGGGTGATGGGCACCACGCCCAGGTACATCTGGGGCGCCAGGCGCCGGTTGAGGCGGACCTCCTCCTCGCAGAAGTGCCGGCGGCGCTCGCTGGTCGTGAAGTCGGCGAACCCCAGGTCCACGGGACGTTTCACCTTGTAGGCGTGGCGGTCGGTCAGGAAGACCCAAGAGATGTGGGTCTGCACCAGCTCCACGCGGCTGGTGGGCTCGGGGTAGGCACTGGGGTCGAGCAGGGCGGCGACGAGGGGGCTCTGGGAGTCCATCGCCCTGCATCCTAGCGCCCCTGGCGAGCGCTGTCCAGGAGGGCCTGGGCACGGGCATCGTCCTGGGAGAAGCTCACATAGAGCTTGTTACCTACGTTCGCCACATAGAGCCTTTGTGGCCCCAGCGTCCTGGTGAAGGCCGGCCCGCCCGGGAGCGAGGCCTCCTCCAGCCCCAGCCCCCCGGCCGACGAGCGCAGGACGCTGCCCACCAGCGACCCTGGCAGCCTCGCCGGTGCCACCACGATGCCCGCCGTCTGCGCGCTCATCCGGTCCAGGCTGCCCAGGGCGGTCAGGTCCAGCGCCGGAGCGTATATGGCAGCAGCGGCGCGGCTGATGCGGGCGCCTCGCACAGCCACCGCCACGTCGGCCAGCTCCTGGCTGCCCGTGCGCCGGGACAGGTAGGCCAGCACCTCGTCGCTGAGGTGCCCGTAGGCGACGGCCGTGGGGGCGGGGGGCGGCGCCGAGGGCAGCCAGGCGATGACTGCTGCCGCTTCCGGGTTGCGCCCCGCGAAGGGCACCAGCCCCTTTTGTTCGATGGCAGCGGCGAGGCTCGTGGTGGCCGCGCCGTCGCCCCGCACTACCGCCAGGTGGCGCCCGCGGGCGATGGCGCGGCCCTGCCCCACATCGGCCAGCGCCGCCGCGAGGCGGGCGGCCTCCTCCGACGGCAGCTCCAGGGTCGCGCCCAGGACCAGCTCGCCCTCCCAGGGCGCCAGCCATACCGCCAGGGAGGTAGCCCTCACCGGCGATGA
>JACQGV010000233.1 GCA_016199375.1 Chloroflexota bacterium
CTTGATGACCTCGGCGCCCATGTCGGCCAGGATGGTGGTACACCAGGGCCCGGCCCAGGCCCAGGTGAAGTCGGCGACGCGGACGCCCTCCAGAGGCAGGTGTCTCGCCATCAAATAGCCCCCATCTGGCGCAGGCGCACGCAGTCAGCCCTGCTGTAGCCGAGCCGTTCCAGCACCTCCAGGTTGTGCTCCCCCAGCCGGGGCGCCGGGCGCAGGGCCCAGGGGCTGCCCGCGCCCTCCCCGGAGAGCTTATAGGGCGCGCCGGGCATCGGCACCGGACCCGCCTCCGGATGCTCCACCGCAACGATGGCCTCGCGGTAGCGGACCTGGGGGTCTTGGAACACCTCCGCCATAGTCTGGAGGGGCGCGAAGGGCAGCCGCGCCGCCGCGGCCTGGTCCAGGATCTCCTGCTTGGTGTAACGCTGGGACCAGTCCTCCACCATCAGAGAAAAAGCATCGTAGTTCTCGCCGCGGTCGTGGGTGGTGGCGAAGACCGGTAGCTGGCTCCACTCCGGAGTCCCCATCAGCTCGACGAAGCGGTGCCACTGGTGCTCCTCCGTGCATTGGAGGTGCATGTAGCCGTCCTTGCAGAGGTGGGCCTCGTTGGGGGCGCCCATGTGCTGGGCCACCCGGCTGGCGACCTGGCCCTGGTAGCTCCACTTGGTCACCGCCCCGTGGAGGACGCTGGCCACCGACTCCTGCTCGGAGACGTCCACCTGTTGGCCGCGTCCCAGGGCCCGGCGCGCCAGGAGAGCGCAGAGGGCGCCCGCGGCCGCATTGGCGCCGGCCAGATACTCCGGCTGGCGCCCTCCAACCTTGAGGGGAGCCACCGCGGCGTCGGCGGCGAAACGCGGCGTGAGGTGAGAGAATCCGCCGGCCGCCCAGAGCGTCAGGTCCGTCCCCTGGAAGTCGCGGTAGGGGCCGGTGCGGCCGAAGGGGCTGACGGAGGCCACGACCAGACCGGGGTAGCGGCGCCGCAGCTGAGGCTCGTCGAGCCCCAGCCGCCTGGCCAGCCTCCGCGGCTGGTTCTCCACGAGTAGATCGGCCTGCGCCAGAAGCTGGTGGAGGAGGCCTCGCCCCGCCGCCGTTTCCAGGTCCAGGGTGATGCCTCGCTTGCTGGTGTTCAGGTACTGGAAGAGCCCGCTGCGCTCGGGGTGAGGCACGTCGCCGGGAAAGGGCGGCTCCAGGCGGCAGGGGTCGCCCGCAGGCGGCTCCACCTTGATGACGTCGGCGCCCAGGTCGGCCAGGAGCTTCGCGCAGTAGGGGCCACTCACCAGGCGCCCCCACTCGACGACCCGGAGGTCAGAGAGGAGTCCCATCGTCCAATCTCCAACTAATGCCTAGCAGGCTGCTGAAAAGCCTGTCGAACCATCCCCCTTGTCCAGGAGTTGTCAGCCACGCTACTCCAGGTTGCCGGGGGGCCGGCTGACGATCGTCCCAGCCAGCTCAAGCTCCTGTACCTCCTCCTCGCCGTACCCCAGCAGGTCCTGCAGGGCCCAGCGGTTGTGCTCGCCCAGGTCCGGGCAAGGGTCCCAGCGGAGCCGCTGGCCGCGGGAGAACTTGATGGGCAGCCCCGGATAAGGGAGGGGGCCGACCCCGGGCTGGTCAACGCTCACGTAGAAGCCCCGGGCCTGTAGCTGCGGGTCCTCCAGCATCTCCTTGATGTCCAGGACGGCGGCGGCGATAACACCCTGGCGCTGGAGGTGGTGCATGACCTCGTGATGGTCGCGCTGCGAGGTCCACGCCTCGATGATGCTGTCCAGCTCATCCTGATGTTGCCAGCGGACGGGGGGCTCGGCAAAGCGCTCGTCGCGCGCCAGCTCCGGCTGGCCGATGGCCTGGCAGAGGGCGCCCCACTCCTCGTCAGTGGTCACAGTGATAGTCACCCAGCTGTCCTCGCCGCGGCAGCGATAGATATTATGAGGAGCGTAGGTGGGGTGGCGATTCCCCAGGCGCTCGGGCAGGCGTCCCGTCATAACATAGCCGACGGCGGCCTCCCCCAGGAAGGTCGTGATGGCCTCCCCGTGGGAGAGGTCAATATGCTGGCCGTGGCCGCTGCGGCGCCGGTGGCGGAGGGCCGTCAGCACCGCGGAGCAGCCCATCAGACCGGCGATGGGGTCGCAGATGCGGGCGCCGCTGGCCAGGGGACCCCGGTCGGGATACCCCATCAGCCAGGAGAGGCCGGCGAAGGTCTCGCTGATGCTGCCGCCGGTAACATAGTGACGGTAGGGGCCGGTCATGCCGAAGGCCGGCATCTGGAGCTGGATAAGGGCCGGGTTGATGGCGCTCAAGACCTTGTAGCCCAGGCCCAGGTTGTCCATGACCCGGGCGCTGAAGTTGTCCACCACCACATCGCTGACCCGGGCCAGGTCTTTGAAGACGGCCACTGCTTGAGGGGCGGTCAGGTTTATGGCCAGGCTCAGGCGGTTGCGGTTGAACTTGTTGTAGATGCCCTCCCGCTGCCAGGGATGGGCCCCCGGCTCGCCGCCGGGGTAGACGCCGCCCGTGCGCTGTTTGCCGGAGACGACGGCCACGCCGCGGCCGGTGGGGCGCTCGATCTTGATCACCTGGGCGCCCATATCGGCCAACAGGCGGACGGCCAGGGGCCCGGCCCAGGCCCGGGTCAGGTCCAGCACCCGGATACCTTCCAGCACCATCTTCTCGGTCGTCATGAGAGCCTCTTTGACAGCGGGATGCCAACCTGTGGAGGGGCCTAGACCAGCCCCGTGGCCCGCAGCCGGGCCAAGTCCTCCGTCGAGTATCCCAGCCGCTGGCAATAGACCTCCTGGTTGTGCTCCCCCAGCGTCGGCGCTCGACGGGGCTGCCAGGGGGTCTCCTCCAGGATGAAGGGGGCCCCAGGGTAGGTGAGCCGCCCGGTGACCGGGTGGTCCAGCTCGACCCAGTAGCCACGGGCGTTGTACTGGGGGTCGTGGAGGAGCTGCTCCAGGGTCATGGCGCTCCCCGCCAGCACCCGCAGCTCCTGGAGGGCTTGGAAAAGTTCGCTCTGAGTGAACTGCATCAGGGCTGGGCGCAGGGCGTCCTCCAGCTCCCGCCAGTTTACGTAGCGGTCGTAGGAGGTCTCGAAACGGGCGTCCTTGACCAGCTCGGGCATGCCGACGAAGTCGCAGAAAAGCTCCCAATTCTGGGGTCCTCCCAGGCTCAGGTGGATATAGCCGTCCTTGCAGGGGAAGATGGTGGTGGAGCCCCGGAAATAGCGGTTGCCGCTGCGGCGCTTGATTTCGCCCTCGTAGGTATACATCACCGTCAGGAAGTAGTGGAGAGCGGCCATGCTCTCCATACCTGAGACTTCTACCCGCTGGCCCAGGCCCGTCGCCGCGCGGTATTCCAGGGCCGCCAGGGTGCCGATATAGCCGTGGGCCCCGGTCACATACTCCGCCTGGGGCCCCGCCATCCGGGCTGGCTGCCGGTCCTCGTCGCCGTTGATGTAGATGTATCCACCGAGGGCGTCCAGGGCCATGCTGTCAGCCTTGTAAGGGGCGTAGGGTCCGCTGCTGCCGAAAGGCGTGATAGATGTCCAGACCAGGGCGGGATTGAGCGGCTCCAGGCGGTCGTAGCCCAGACCCAGGGATTCCAGGGTACCGGGCGCGCAGCTCTCCACCAGGACATCGGCCTCCTTCGCCAGCCGGCGCACTGTCTCCTGCCCGAAAGGAGAGGGCAGGTCCAGGGTTACGCTCCTCTTACCGCCGTGAAGGAAGTGATAGAGGGCGCTCTGCTCCGGATGGGGGTCGTCCTTGTAGAAGGGGCCAAGGCTGCGCGTAGGGTCTCCCCTGCCCGGCCTCTCCACCTTGATGACCTGGGCGCCGCAGCCCGCCAGCAGCCGGGTGCAGAAACCGCCAGCGATGGACTGGCTGAGGTCCAGCACCACCACATCGCTCAGGGCCTGCTCGGTCATAGCCATGTCCTTGCTAGCGCCTACAGCTCATTTCAAAACCTGTGTTGCCGATGCTACCCAGGGGACGAGCTAGCGAGGATGGCAGACAGTGGGCGCTTGCCAGCCATATCCAACCTCCATGAGCGCTGCCGGATAGATGGCTACTTATACACCGGTCGCCAGGTGTCGTCAATATCCTCGCCGCCACTGGCGCTTCGGTTCTCGCACCCCGTCGTAGCGCCGACTTTCCTCGCCTAGCGGCGGCGGCTATCGCCCCCGCGCCCCAAAAGGCTGGGCTGAGGCGCCAGCGACGACGACGGAGCCGGCTCCCTGGCTTTGGGCGGCGCGGCCAGCAGGGCCAGCAGGGCGCCGGCCAGGAACAGGGCTGCGAAGAGGATCCAGACCATCCGGTAGCTACCCTGCTGCTGGAACATGTACGCCGCCAGCAGCGGCCCCAGGGCTCCCCCCAGCACCATGGGCGGAGCGAGGGCGCCGCGGATCGTCCCCAGGAATGGGCGGCCATAGTAGTCCGCCCAGATCAATGTCTGTAGCTGGGCGAAGGGGCCGTGGCCGATCCCGCCTACCACCGACCATAGGAAGAGCATGGGGACGCTCTGGCCCACGTGGAGCAGCACCACGACCGCTGCCGCCTCGCCGACGAAGCATGCCGCCACGCTGATCCGCGGCGGTATCCGCTCCGACACATAGCCCCAGACCACCTTGGAGGCGAAGGCGAAGGCGAACCAGGTGGTCCAGGCGACGTTGGCCAGGTTGCCAAACTCCTTCTCGCCGCGCAGATAAGGAATGACGTGGATGAAGTAGGCGGTCAGGGGGAAGGAGGCGAGGACCCAGGCAATCAGCAGCAACCACAGGGTCCGGGTGCGCAACGCCCCCCGCAGCGTCCAGGACGGCTCTGGCCGCGGCGGGCGGGCGGCGGCCCCTGGGCGTGGAGTCGCGGCCGCCGGCTGCGCGCCATCGGGCAGCAGGCCCATATCCTCCGGGACCCGGCGCAAGAAGATGGCCGAGGGCACCGCGATGCCCACGGCCAGAGCCACCCCCATCACCACGAAGCCCGCGCGCCAGCCCATCTCGCTGATGGCGACGGTCAGGACCGGCACCATGATCAGGGAGCCGATGGAGAGGCCGGTGAAGGCGAACCCCAGGGC
>JACQGV010000226.1 GCA_016199375.1 Chloroflexota bacterium
GACGCCGCCCCGGTAGCGCTCGGGCCAGCGCTCCCACTTGAACATGCCCGTGCCCAGGCCGGTGCAGGTGTACTCGTTGATGTTGCGCTCTTCCTCGCCCCGGATGTTCTTGCGGCAGATGCACATCATGGCGGCCACAGGGGTCCCGACCTTGGTGACCACCTCCAGGCTGTCCGGCAAGGGCAGGACCTGGCCGCCGGGACGCTTGGAGTCGCGCTTGTTCATCTCGCCGATGATGGTGTTGTAGGTCTCCTCGTCCCCGTTGGCCTTGGCCTCGATGGCATCATGGAGCCGCCCACCACCGCCCTCGGCGATCATGGCCGCCTGGGGCTTCTTGCCCGGCTCACGCAGCTTGTAGAGGCGGTTGGAGAAGTTCTTGGGGTTCTTGTACCAGATCTCCCCCTCGCCCAGCCAATCGCACATCCGACACATACACCCCTCCCTAATGGCTCCCAGATGGATTCAGGCCCATGTTGATTATCATCTCCCAACAAGCGCTGGCTGCGAATGGCCCAAATATGGCAATTGTTTAGCCAATCAGGGCCAAAGTCCAGGGGGAGCCCCTTCAGCGGACAGGCTTCTTGGCGCTGCGGGCGTCGCCGAACTTGCTATCGCGCCACTCCAGCGCTGCCTTCAGCCCCCGCTCCTGGGAGATCTTTTGGAAATCGCCCGCCGGCGGCGAGAAGTGGAAGATGGTGTCCAGCTCGGCGCCCGCCGCCACGCCGGTCTTGATGCCCATGAGCTCGTAGTAGCGGTTCACCGCGGCCTTCTCCACCGCCAGGAACTCCACCGGTGTCAGGGCGATGCGCTCGGCCAGGCTGCGCACCTCCTTTTCGAGGGCGGCGGCAGGGACAGCGCGGTTGATCATGCCGATGCGCTCCGCCTCCTTGCCGCTGATGGAGTCGCCGGTGAAGAGGAGCTCCTTGGTGCGCAGGGGGCCGATGCGCACGTGCCAGAGACCGGTGGTGATGGCGATGCCCAGGGAGCGGCCCTGGGGCTGGCCGAAGATGGCGTCCTCGGCGGCGTAGATGATGTCGCAGCAGCCGGTGATCTCGTTGCCGCCCGCCAGGCAGTAGCCGTGGACCTGGGCGATGAGGGGCTTGGGGATGCTCCACATGTGCATCCAGCGCTCGGCGGAGCGGAGCAGGTTCTCGCGGTCCACGGCGATGGAGCGCCTCATGGCCTCCGAGCTGGCACCGCGGCGGCCACCAACGGCCTCGCTGAGACCTGGACCGCCGGGGGTGATGTCGTAGCCGGCGCAGAAGGCCCGCCCCGCCCCCTTGATGACGACGAGGCTGACGTCGTGGTCTACCTCGGCCTCGCCCAGGGCAGCCTCCAGGTCAGCGCGCAGCCCGTCGTTGATGGCGTTCAGCTTCTCCGGACGGTTCAGGGTGATGGTGGCGATGAGGCCGTCCTTCTGGTAGAGCACGCTCTGGTAAGCCATGTCACGCCCTTTCTAGCAGCGCGAAGTTGCCGGGGCCATTATATGCCACTATCAGGCAATCGCCACGGGGTTGATGGGGCTGCCGACCCCCGTGGGCAGCCGCAGGGGGGCCACGATCAGCAGGAACTCGTAGGCGTGGTCGGCGGCGAGCTCCTCCAGGTCCAGGTTCTCCAGCAGGTACACCCCCAGGTCGCGGATGGCCCCCAGGTGGAAGGGCAGCCGCGCGGGCGGGATGACGGCCATGGCCTCCACCCCATGGTTGTCGGCGCCCACGGCCACCACATCGTGGGCCTTCACCCAGCGCACACACTCGCCGTTGACCCCCGGCTCCCCCGAGTCGAAGAGGGCGCGGTCGCTGGCGAAGAGCCGCATCCAGCCCGTCCGGACCAGGACGACATCGCCGGGCTCGATGGCTACCTTCTGAGCTTGGGCGCAGTCGTCGAGCTGGCGGCTGGTGATCTGCTGCCCCTTATCCAAGTGGTCCACGCCCAGGAAGCGGGCCACATCGAGCAGGACGCCCCGCCCGACCAGGGCGCGCACGTTGGCGATGGCGTTCTTGCCGGTCCCCAGGCTGGTGACGTTGGCCTCCACATCGTAGCCGTTGTACATCTTGGAGTCGTACCAGACGTGGCAGAGCGCATCCATGTGGGTGCCGGAGTGGGAGTGCATGGTGAGGACATCGTCGCAACCGCCGGTGCCTCCCGGAGAGGGGTCGTTACGGTGGGTCGTCACCTGCCAGGTCTTGTGACGCAAGGGCCACTGGGGGCCGTCCCGGGAGAGAGGCACGGAGAGGCTGTAGACGCGGCCCCGTTTCACCAGCCGGGCGGCCTTCTGCACCTGGGCGGCGCCGATGAGGTTCAGGGCGCCCAGCTCATCGCCGGGGCCCCAACGCCCCCAGTTGGTCAGGGTTGCGGTAGTCTGCGCCATGGGGGTTCACCTCCTGTCTGTTTTGACCTTCCGCCAGGGGTAGCCTCAGACGTGGGAGTAGGTGGGCGGCAGGCCCCAGGCGTCTATGCACACCCTGGTCCTGGTCGGCTGCTCCAGCAAGCGCTCGACGCGCACGACCAAACCCTGCCGCTCGGCGCTCCCTTCCCACTTGCGCCACTCGTCAAGGCTGTGCCATTCGCTGATGACGATGTGGGTGCGCGGATGGTCCACATCCAGCAGCGTCTCACCCGAGATGTAGCCCGGCTGGTGCAGTCCCCGGGAGCGGAGCTCTTTCAGGAGCTCCGCCAGCTCCTTCTCCCTGCCCGTCTTCACCGTCCGCTCCATGATGACCTTCACGCTCATGGGTTCCTCCCGCCACGGGGCGTGGCCCTGCGGCTCACGGTTTCTTGGCCGCCAACCGCTGCCTCTCCTCCTCCACGAGGACCCGGCGCAGCACCTTGCCGATGGCGCTCTTGGGGAGCTCCTGGCGAAACTCGA
>JACQGV010000225.1 GCA_016199375.1 Chloroflexota bacterium
CCTTCGGCAAGGGCTCGGTCAACATCGTGCGGGAGCTCTCCGACGGGGGCGCCCTCTACGTCACCTACGGCCGCTGGCTCACCCCGGCCCGCCACCAGATTGAAGGGAAGGGGCTCACGCCTGATATCGAAGTCCCGCGCACCCCCGGGACCTTGGAGAAAGAGGGGCAACTGGTCCTGAGCGTGAAGGAGCGGCTGGACAATCTGGACCGCCTCACTGAAGGCAACCTGCGGGCCCTGGTCCAGGACTTGCAGGACATAGTGGACGGCCGGCTGCGCGCCCTCCAGGAGAGCCAGCAGCGGGAGCTCCCCGACGCCCAGCTCCAGCGGGCCCTCGAATACCTGCGAGCCGGGAAGTGACGGGGGCCGGAACCCTGAGGGGTGCGGTCCCTCCACGTTGGCTAGCCCAACGGTGGGTGGTGTGGTAAACTGGCTCGTGCGAAAAATCACGAATCCCGACAGCGAGGGCTGCGGCATCCGTGTCTAGACCTTCCCCAATCGAGCGACCCGGCGCCGCCGTGGACACTGCGGGGCTAGCCGCTTCCCTGAGCCAGTACCGGGGCCAGCGGGGCGCCGCGGTCCCTGCTTTGGAAGCGGTACAGGCCAGGTACGGCTACGTCCCCTACCAGGCGCTGGTAGTGGTGGCCGAGACCCTGGGGGTGTTGCCGGCGGAGGTCTTCGGGGTCGCCAGCTTTTACGAGGAGTTTCGCTTCGCACCTCCCGGCGCCCATGTTATCGCCGTCTGTACCGGCACCTCCTGCCACCTGGCGGGGGCGCAGCAGCTACTGGCGGCCCTGGAGGGGGAGCTAGGGATAAAGACGGGCCAGACCACGGCGGATGGCCAGTTCACCCTGACCCAGGTGTCTTGCCCAGGGCCCTGCGCCATCGGGCCGGTCCTGATGATGGACGGCGAGCCCCAGGCCCGCGTGACGCCGGACGCAGCCCGCCGGATGCTGGCGACCTTGCGGTCTGCGCGGTCCGCGCAGGGTTGAGGGCGATGGCCGACGAGATCGCCGTAACCATAGATGGCAAGCCGCTCCGGGCCCGCCGCGGGATGACGGTGTACGAGGTGGCCCGGGAGAACAACCTCTACATCCCGACCCTGTGCTGGGACCCCACCCTGAAGCCCTTCGGCGCCTGCCGGATGTGCCTGGTCCAGATCGAAGGCCAGCGGGGCTTCCCGGCCTCCTGCACCACCCCCGCGGCGGACGGGATGGTGATCCGCACGAACACCCCGGAGGTGGACCAGCTCCACCACGACAACCTGGAGCTGCTCGTCGCCGAGCATCCCCACGGCTGCCTCCACTGCCACCGCCGCAAGCACTGTGGCCCCTTCGACATCTGCCTGCGGGACGTCGGTGTCACTGACCGCTGCGTCGTCTGCCCCAAAGACAAGCAGTGCGAGCTCCAGAGGACCTGTGAGGACGTGGGCCTGCATCTGCGCCGCCCCCTGAAAGAGGACCGTGCCCTGGAGGCAGCGGTCTGGGAGGTCCGGCCGGTCTCCCTCTACCGCCAGTTGGAGGCCGAGCGCCAGGACCCGCTCTTTGGCCGGGACTACAACCTGTGCATCGTCTGCGGCCGCTGCGTGCGGGCCTGCGATGAACAGCGCGGCATCTCCTGCATCAGCCTCGTGCACCGGGACAGGGGCACCATCATCGGCACCGCCTTCAACCTGCCCCTGAACCAGTCCGGGTGCGAGTTCTGCGGCGCCTGCATAGACGCCTGCCCCACCGGGGCCATCATGGAGTTCTCCGCCATGTCCCAGGGCAAGGCGGAGCGCTCCGCGACTACCATCTGCCCTCACTGCCCGGTGGGCTGCCAGCTAAGGCTCGACATCCGCGGCCAGGAGGAGGCCGCGCCGGTGCCCGGTCTGATGCAAGGGCGCGACCGGGGCCATCCCGCCCGGGGCGAGGACCAGATCATCCGCTCCAGCCCCACCCTGACGGGCCCGGCCAACATGGGCGAAGCCTGCCACCGGGGCAAGTTCGGGCTGGGCTACGTCAGCTCCCCGCAGCGGCTCACCCGGCCCCTGCTCCGCAAGGACGGGCAACTGGTGGAGAGCACGTGGTTCGAGGCCTTGGACTATCTCGCCCTGGAGCTGGCCAAGCACCGGGGCGAGGCTTTCGGGGCCGTCGGCTCGGCCCGGGCCACCAACGAGGCCAACTACCTGCTGCAAAAGTTCGCCCGCACCATCATGGCCTCCAACAATGTGGACCACCCCGGCCGCCAGAGCTACGCCGCCCTCATGGAGGGCCTGGACGAGGCCCTGGGCCTGCCCGGCAGCACCAACCCAACCCAGGAGCTACAGAGAGCCGCCATGGCCCTGGTCCTGGGGGCCGACGTGATGCAGGTGCAGCCCGTCGTCGGGGTCCAGTTGAAGCGGGCCGCCATGCTCAATGGCGCCAAGCTGGTCGTGGTCAGCCCGGTGCAGAGCGAGCTCTCCCGCTACGCCGCCCTCTGGCTGCGCAACCGGCCGGGCACCGAAGGCGTCGTGGCCGCCGGGCTGCTCCGGGCCATCCTCGACGAGGGGCTGGCAGGGGACGCGGCAGCCCTAGCCCAGCGCCTGGAGGGGGTGCCGGAGCTGCTGGCCTCCCTGGCCGCCTTCGACGCGGCGTCCGTGGAGCGGACCAGCGGCGTCTCCCGCGACTCGCTCGTCCAGGCGGCGCGGCTGTACGCCCAGTCGCCGGCCTCCGCCATCGTCTACTGCGTCGGCAGCGCCCACCGCTCCCAGGCGCCCAGCGATCTGCAGGCGCTGACGGACCTGGCCTTGGTGACCGGCCAGCTTGGCAGGCCCTCCACCGGGGTGTACGCCCTGGCCGACCTCACGAACCTCCAGGGGGCCTACGATATGGGGATGGCGCCCGACCGCCTGCCCGGCGGTCGCGCGGTGGCGAACCCCGCCGGCCGCTTCGCTGTGGAGCAGGTCTGGGGACACCATCTGCCCACGCGCCCCGGCCTGGGGCTGCCCGGCATGCTCGCGGCGGGCACCCAGGGGCGCCTGAAGGCCCTCTACGTCCTCGGCGAAGACCTGGTAGAGGAGGCGCCCGACCCCGGCGCAGTGACAGCAGCCCTGAGCAAGCTCTCCCTCCTGATAGTCCAGGACTCCACCCTCACCTCCACCGCCAAGCTGGCCCACGTGGTGTTGCCCGCCGCCACCTTCGCCGAGAGCGACGGGACCTTCACCAACGGGGAGCGCCGGGTGCAGCGCCTGAACCAGGTGGTGGCGCCCCGCGGCCAGAGCCGGCCCGACTGGTGGATCATCTGTCAGCTCGCCCAGGAGCTGGAGGGACGGGGGTTCGCCTTCCGCCATGCTAGCCAGGTCCTGCAAGAGATCGCTATGACGACGCCCCCCTATGGCGGCATCTCCTGGGAGCGCCTGGAACAGCAGGGCCTCCAGTGGCCCTGCCCGTCCCCCGACCATCCGGGGACGCCCATCCTGCACCAGGGGCAGGTGGCCCGAGGGAAGGGCAAGCTGGCCCCTATTGCGCTCCTCACTCCTCCCACGCCCGATAGCCGCTTCCCCTTCGTCCTGACCACAGCGGCGCGTGCCCTGGAGCAGTTCCAGCTTCCCGCCGGCACCAAGTGGTTCGACGCCAGGCCACTGCCGGAGTGGGTCGAGCTGCACCCCCAGGACGCCGCCCGCCTGGGCCTGGCCTCCGATGACCCGGTGCGCGTCGTCTCGCCGACGGGGCAGGTCACCGCCAGGGCGAAGGTCAGCGATGGCATCAGCCCCGGGGTGGTGGGCCTGACCTTCCACCAGGAGCGCAGCGCCGCCCGGCTGCTGGGCGGCAGGGGCGCCACCGCGGTCCGCCTGGAGAAGGCGACGGCGGCTGGCTAGGGCCGGGCCCCCTCGGGACGAGACCTCGGGCCAGTCCTGCGGCCGTTGCCTTCACTGGGAGCTCACGCTAAGATAGCGAGGCGCCCGGAGCGAGGCGCAGAGGAGCGACGATGCCCCTGGTCGGCGTGGTGATGGGCTCCAAGTCCGACGAGGCCCTGGTGAAGCCGACGCTGGAGGCCCTGGAGCAGATGGGAATCTCCTACGAATGCCGGGCCCTCTCGGCCCACCGCGCCCCTGACGCCGTGCGGGAGTACGCCCGCACCGCCGCCGAGCGCGGCCTGGAGGTGCTCATCGCCGCCGCTGGGGGCGCGGCCCATCTGCCGGGGGCCATCGCTGCCCACACCCTGCTGCCTGTCATCGGCGTCCCGCTGGCCACCAGCGAGCTGAAGGGCGTGGATGCCCTCTATGCCACGGTCCAGATGCCGCCTGGTGTCCCGGTGGCGTGCGTGGCCGTGGGCGCCTGGGGCGCCCGCAACGCCGCCTACCTGGCGGCGGCGATCCTGGGGCTCAAGCACCCGGAGGTGGCGCGGGCCTATGCCAGCTTCCGCCAGCAGCTTAGCCAGGTGTGAAGGATGATCCCCCGCTACGCCCGGCCCCAGATGGCGCGGGCCTGGTCCGACGAGCACAAGTACGACCTCTGGCTGAAGGTGGAGCTGGCCGCCTGTGAGGCCTGGGCTGACCTGGGGACCATCCCCCAGGCCGATATGGCCAAGCTGCGCCGGGCCACCGTAGACCAGGCCCGCATCGAGCGGGCCTTCCAGGTCACGAAACACGATGTCACCGCCTTCCTGCAGGCCGTGGCCGAGGGCCTGGGCCCGGAGGGCCGCTTCATCCACCTGGGCCTGACCTCCAGCGATGTCATGGATACGGCCCTGGCGCTCCAGATGGCGGAGGCGGCGGGGCTGCTGGAGGAGGGAGTCGCCCATCTGCGGGCAGCGGTGGAGCGGCTGGCCCTTCAGCACAAAGACACCCTCATGATGGGCCGCACTCACGGGGTCCACGCCGAGCCCATCACCTTGGGGCTGAAGCTGGCCGTCTGGGCCGACGAGCTGCGGCGCCAGCAGCGGCGGCTCGCCGAGGCCAAGGCAACGGTGGCGGTGGGCAAGCTCTCCGGGCCCGTGGGGAGCCACGCCAGCGTGCCACCGGCGGTGGAGGAGGGTGCCTGCCGGCGCCTCGGGCTGGCGGTGGACCCCGCCTCCAGCCAGATCATCCAGCGGGACCGCCACGCCCACTTCGTCACGACCCTGGCCCTCATCGGCGCGTCACTGGAGAAGTTCGCCACCGAGGTCCGCGGCCTCCAGCGCACCGAGGTCCGCGAGGTGGAGGAGCCCTTCGAGGAGGGGCAGACCGGCTCCAGCGCCATGCCCCACAAACGCAACCCGGAGCTCAGCGAGCGGGTGTGCGGACTGTCCCGTCTCCTGCGCGGCTTCGCCCAGACGGCCCTGGAGAACGTGGCCCTCTGGCACGAGCGTGACATCAGCCACTCCTCCGCCGAGCGCGTCGTCCTGCCTGACGCCTGCCTCGCCCTGGACTACATGCTGGCGACGTTCACCCACGTCCTGGAGGGGC
>JACQGV010000227.1 GCA_016199375.1 Chloroflexota bacterium
CCTGATGCCCTTGACATTCAGGAGGAACTCCGTGGTGTCCTCCTTCACGTGGGGAATGGTGGAGAACTCGTGCTGGACTCCGTCGATCCGGACCGCGGTCACAGCCGCGCCAGGCAGGGAGCCCAGCAGCACCCGGCGCAGGGCGTTGCCCACAGTGAGGCCAAAGCCTCGGTCCAAGGGTTCGATGACGAAGCTCCCGTAGTTCTCGCGGGACTCAGCGCACTCGACTTTGGGCATGATGTCTTGGGTCAAGAGGTTTGACCTCCTGCTACTAGCGGGAGTAGTAGGCCACGATGGCCTGGTCATTGATCTTGGAGGCGATGTCCTCCCGGCCAGGCAGCTTGGCCACCCGCCCGGCGAGGGTCTGCAGGTCCAGGCTCAGCCAGCCTGGTACCTGCTTGTTCTTGATGTCGCGGGCCACCTGCTTGTAGTGCTCCAGCTTGGTGCTCCCTTCCTTCCAGCCGATGGCGTCGCCCACGCGGACGAGCCGGGAGGGTATGTCGCACTTGTGGCCGTTGACGGTGAAGAAGCCGTGGCGGACCCACTGTCGCGCCTGGCTGCGGGAGTCGGCGAAGCCCAGGCGGTAGACCACGTTGTCCAGCCGCCGCTCCAGGAGCTGGAAGACCATCTCGCCGGTAACCCCGGGTTTCCTCAGGGCCTCCGCAAAGTACTTGCGGAACTGCCGCTCCAGGACCCCGTAGGTGAACCGCGCCTTCTGCTTTTCCTTGAGCTGCAGGCCCCGATCGGAGACGCGGCGCCGCCGCCGGCTGGGGCCATGGTCGCCAGGAAGGGTCCCCCGGCGCTCCACCGCGCACTTGGGCGTGAAGCAACGCTCTCCCTTAAGCATCAGCTTCTCCCCCACCCGGCGGCAGAGGCGGCATTCAGGGCCAATATAGCGGGCCATGGACTCTCCTTGCTGGAAGCTTTGGCTGGCGGCTGAACGGGGACGCCCTGCCCCCGCCTCTACACCCGGCGCCGTTTGCGCGGGCGGCAGCCGTTGTGGGGCAACGGGGTCACATCGCGGATGCTGTTGACTGTAATACCCACGGCCTGCAGGGCGCGGATGGCCGCCTCCCGACCGCTTCCCGGACCTTTGACGAAAACATCTACGTTGCGCAGGCCCTGATCCAGGGCGCGCCGGCCCGCGGTCTCCCCCGCCATCTGGGCGGCGTAGGGGGTGCCCTTGCGCGACCCCTTGAAGCCCGAAGCGCCGGCGCTGGCCCAGGCGATGACATTGCCCATAGGATCGGTCAGGGTCACCAGGGTATTGTTAAACGTGGACTGGACAAAGGCTCGCCCTGAGGGTATGACCCTCTTCTCCCGGCGCCTCGTCCTTCCAGCCCGTTTCGCCATCATGCCTCCCTAGCTTAGTCCACAGGGACGTGCCTACTTCTTGGCGATCGCCCGGCGCTTGCCGGCCACCGTCCGGCGGGCACCTTTTTTGGTGCGGGCGTTGGTCCGGGTGCGCTGGCCCCTTGCGGGCAGGCCCCGGCGATGCCGCACGCCGCGGTAGCAGGCGATGTCAATGAGCCGCTTGGTGTTCTGGCTGATCTCGCGCCGCAGGTCGCCCTCCACCCGCACATCCCGGTCAATGATCCCGCGCACGCGGGCGACCTCCTCCTCCGTTAGGTCCCGAACCCGCTTGTTGGGGTCCACCCGCGCCTGGCGCAGGATGGCCAGGCCATTAGAGGCCCCGATACCATAGATATAGCGTATGCCCACTTCGACGCGCTTGCCGCTGGGCAGGTCAACGCCCGCGATTCTCGCCATCGCCCCCTCCCTCAGCCCTGGCGCTGCTTGTGCTTGGGGTTCTCACAGATGATCCGCACCACCCCGTGGCGGCGAATCACCCGGCACTTCTCGCAGCGCGGCTTCACCGACGCCCGAACCTTCACCGTCGCTAGCCCCCGTCTAAGCCTACTTGAATCGGTAGGTGATACGCCCCCGGGCTAGGTCATAGGGCGACAGCTCGACCAGCACCCGGTCGCCCGGCAGAATCTTGATGAAATTCATCCGCATCCGGCCCGAGACATGGGCCAGCACTAGATAGCCGTTGGCCAGCTCCACCCGGAACATGGCGTTGGGCAGGGGCTCCGTTACCGTCCCCTCGACCTCGATCGAATCCTTCTTCGGCATAACCCCTTCAGCGTGTCCCCAAAGGGGGCACGCCAAATTCATATAGTAGCACGCCTCAGCCGCTGCCGCCAGGCGAGACCCCTGTGGGCAGGCCCAACGTGTGGGCCCAGATGTCGTCGCTGCCCGACAGCCTGGTCAGAACCTCGGCCCCTTCCTCCAGGACAGCTATGGTGTGCTCGAAGTGGGCCGAGAGGCTGCCATCCACGGTAAAGATGGTCCACTGGTCAGGCCCCACGCGGGTGTGCCAATCGCCGATGTTGACCATGGGCTCGATGGCCAGGCACATGCCCTTGACCAGCCGCAGCCCCCGACCAGGGACACCGTAGTTGGGGACCTGGGGCTCTTCATGCATCTGGCGGCCAATCCCGTGGCCCACGTATTCCCGGACCACGGAGTAGCCGCGGGACTCCACATACTGCTGGATGGTGGCGCCGATGTCGCCCAGGCGGACGCCGGGGCGAGCCTGCTTGATCGCGGCTTCCAGAGCGCCCCGGGTCACCGCGATGAGCTGGCGCGCCTCCTCACTGATCCTGCCCACGCCGACGGTGACGGCGCCATCGCCCTGCCAACCCTGGTAGATCGCCCCCACGTCCAGGGAGACGACGTCTCCCTCCTTCAGGACACGCTGGCCGGGGATGCCGTGCACGATCTCCTCGTTGACGCTGACGCAGATGCTGGCTGGATAGCCCTTGTAGCCCAGAAAGGACGGGGTGCCGCCGCGGCTGCGGATCTCGCGCTCGGCGATGCTGTCCAGGTCCGCGGTGCGCATCCCCGGCCGGAGCGCGCCGACCAGGGTGGCTATGGTGGCGGCCACAATCTGGCCCGCCCGGCGCATCAGCTCCAGCTCGGCCGGCGATTTGATGGTGATGGCCACGGCGTCAGCCACCCTTCCGTCCTGACCGGGCCGGGCGGGGGCCATCCACCAGGAC
>JACQGV010000239.1 GCA_016199375.1 Chloroflexota bacterium
GAGCCTCGCCAGCCTGTCCTGGCGCAGCCTCGACTCGCTCACGGTGCGGCTGGCCCCCCCAGGGCGTTGATTTGACAGAGCAGCGCGAGGGGCGTATAAGGCTCCTGGACTTTACATGTATGGAAGGAGAGCCATGGGAAAGCTCGACGGTAAGGTGGCCATAGTCACCGGCTCCAGCCGGGGCATCGGCGAGGCGATCGCCAGGCTGTTCGCCAAGGAGGGCGCCAGCGTCGTATGCGCCGCCCGCACCCTTCACGAGGGCGACCACAAGCAACTGGCCGGGTCCCTGGACGCCACCGTAGCTGAGATAAAGGCTGCGGGCGGGCGGGCGGCCGCGGTCCAGTGCAACGTGGCCGAGGAGGCGGACTGCCAGCGGCTGCTGGCCGAGACGAAGCGCCTCTTCGGGCCGGCCGATGTCCTGGTCAACAACGCCGCCTTGAACTACTACTACCCTATCGTGGAGTATTCGCCCAAGCGCTGGGCCATATCCTTCGCCGTCAACGTCCACGGCCCCTTCATGCTCAGCCACTTCGCCCTGCCGGACATGATCGCGCGCCGGCGCGGCGCCATCGTCAACATCTCGTCGGGGGCTGCCATCGGCCCGGGCCGGGGGCCCTACAAGGGGCCCGCGCGGGGCCGCGGCGGCGTCATGTACGGCGCCAGCAAGGCCGCCCTGGAGCGCTTCACCCAAGGGCTGGCCGAGGAGGTGTACGAGCACGGCATCAGCGTCACCGCGCTGTCGCCCTCCCAGATCGTTCCCACGCCGGGGGTGATGTTCCACCACCTGCTGGAGCGCGTCGACGATCCCCGCGGCGAGTCGCCCGACATGATGGCGAGGGCAGCCCTCCTGCTGGCCTCGGAGCCCGTGGACAAGGTGACCGGCCGGGTGACCTACGACCAGGCGATCCTGAAGGAGTTCGGCTGGATCAAGGAGGCCAAGGGCACCGGCGTAGACAGCAAGGGCAGCGGCTACAGCCTGATCTAGCAAGGAGCGGCAGCAAGGCCGGGCGACCGGGCCGGCGCGTGGCCTTCGGACCACATTACAGAAGGAGGGACCGATGGGGAAGCTGGATGGCAGGGTCGCCGTAGTCACCGGCGCCAGCCGGGGCATCGGCGAGGCGATCGCCAAGCTGTTCGCTCAGGAGGGCGCCAGGGTGGTGTGCGTTGCTCGCACCCTCCATGAGGGCGACCACAAGCTGCTGCCAGGCTCGCTGGATACTACCGTAGCGGCGATCAAGGCGGCGGGAGGCCAGGCCGCCGCTGTGCAGTGCAACGTGTCCGACGAGGCGGACTGCCAGCGACTGGTGGAGGAGACCAAGCGTCTCTTCGGGCCGTGCGACATCCTGGTCAACAACGCCGCCTTGAGCTACTTCACGCCCATCGTGGACTACCAGCCCAAGCGGTGGATCACGGCCTTCTCCGTGGACGTCCACGGCCCCTTCATGCTCAGCCACTTCGCGCTGCCGGACATGATCGCGCGCCGACGGGGCGCCATCATCAACATCTCGTCGGGCGCCGCTATCGGCCCCGGCCGGGGACCTTACAAGAAGCCCACCCGGGTGCTAGGAGGCACCATGTACGGCTCCGCCAAGGCCGCCCTGGAGCGCTTCACTCAAGGGCTGGCGGAGGAGGTCTATGAGCACGGCATCAGCGTGACCGCGCTCTCGCCCTCCCAGGTTGTCCCCACGCCCGGAGCGGTGTACTTCCATCTGTCAGAGGGCCCCAATGATCCGCGGGCGGAGCCCGGGGAGATGATGGCGCGGGCGGCGCTGCTGCTGGCCTCGGAGCCCGTGGACAAGGTGACCGGGCGGGTGACCTACAGCCAGGCGCTCCTGAGGGAGTTCGGCTGGATCAAGGCGGGCAAGGGGATCGGCATAGATAGCAAGGGCAGCGGCTACAGCCTGATCTAGTGTCCCGTCCCTTTAGTTCCTTGAAAAAGCACTCAGATTTGCCACTTCTGAGAAGGGGCACTGATGAGCCAGGGCCGCGCTCCCTCGAAGGCAACGCTACAGCTTCGCCCCTGGCGGCAGGTGGGAGACCGCTGGCTTGTCCAGCACGCCGACCATGAAGAGGGCCTCGGCGCTTATCCGCCCTGAGCCTGCTGCTGAGCTGCGCTCGGCTCGCGCCGCCTATCTCCCCAACATGCCGCCCATGCCCTTGCCGCCGCGCTTGCTGAGCTGGCGCATGAGCTGCTGGGCCTGGCGGAACTGGTTGAGGAGCTGGTTCACGTCGGCGACCTGGGCGCCGCTGCCCTTGGCGATGCGGCGCCGGCGGGAGCCGTCTATGACCTCCGGGCTGTGGCGCTCCTGGGGCGTCATGCTGTAGATGATCGCCTCGACCTTCTTGAAGGCCCCCTCGTCCAGGGCGCCGGCGGGGAGCTGGCGGCTGACGCGGGAGAAGCCCGGGAGCATCTCCAGCATGGCGGCGATCCCCCCCATCTTGCGCACCTGCTGCATCTGCCCCAGGAAATCATCCAGGTCGAACTTGGCCTGGCGCAGCTTCTTCTCCAGCTTCTTGGTCTGCTCCTCGTCCACCGTCTGCTGGGCCCTCTCGATGAGGGAAAGGACATCGCCCATGCCCAGGATGCGGGACGCGAGCCGGTCCGGGTAGAAGGGCTCCAGGGCATCCACCCTCTCGCCGACTCCGATGTACTTGATAGGGACGCCGGTGACGTGGCGGACGGAGAGGGCCGCGCCGCCGCGGGCGTCGCCGTCCAGCTTGCTGAGGACCAGGCCAGTGAGGCCCACCTTCTGGTGAAAGTCGCCGGCGGCCCGCACCGCATCCTGGCCGGTCATGGCGTCCACTACCAGCAGCGTCTCGGTCGGCGGGACCAGCCGCTTGATCTCTCTCAGCTCCGCCATGAGCTGGTCGTCTATGTGGAGGCGCCCGCCCGTGTCCAGGATGAGGTGGGTGGAGCCCAGCTCCCGGGCGCGCTTCAGGGAGTTGGCGCAGACCACGGGGGCGCTGAGGGCAAAAGCCTCCCGGTAGACCGGCAAGTCGGTCTGCTGGGCCAGGGTAGCGAGCTGCTCGACGGCGGCCGGGCGGCGCAGGTCGGCGGCCACCAGGAGGGGGCGCGCGCCGTTCTTCTTCAGCAGCAGCCCCAGCTTGGCCGCCGCGGTGGTCTTGCCCGAGCCCTGGAGGCCCACCAGCATCACCACCGTGGGCGCCTGGGGCGAGGTCTGGAGCTTGCTGGGCTCGCCCAGCAGGCGGACCAGCTCCTCGTGGACGACCTTGATGACCTGCTGGCCAGGGGTGAGGCTCCCGAGGACATCGGCGCCTACGGCCCGCTGCCGGACACGGTTGATGAAGTCGCCGACGACCTTGAGGTTGACGTCGGCCTCCAGGAGCGCCAGCCGCACCTCCTTGAGGGCCGCGTCCACGTCCCTTTCCGTGAGGCGCCCCTGGCCCCGAAGCTTCTTGAAGACGGCTTCGAGCTTGTCAGTGAGGGTCTCGAACATCGCCTCTGTCCCCTAGCAGGCTGCTGAAAACATTCTTCAGGGATAGGACACGCAGTCCTGATCCATCGGGGCTGCACCCCCAGATTAAGCAGCGAACTTCTGAGACGGGGCCCTAGCCCCCTACACCCGCTGGATGATGTATAGCATGTTCCCGTCGGGGTCGTGGAAGCCGGCGTAGCGCAGGCGGCCCATGGTGACGGGCTTCGAGAGGAACTTCACGCCCCGCTTTTGCAGGGCGCGGTACTCGGCGTCCAGGTCGGCCACCTCGAAGGCCAGGTGGTCCAGGCCGGGGGGGTCTTTGAGGTAGTCGTCGGTGCGCTGCTGGATGCGCCCCCGGCGGTTGGCCGTCTTGAAGACGTAGAGAGAGGCGTTGCCCACCTGCACGCTGCCGCCGCTCTCGTCGCCCTGGGCCTGGAGCCCCAGCTTCTCCCGGTAGAAGGCCAGGGCACGAGGCACGTCGCGGACGGCGATGCCCACATTGTCGAGCCGCTTCAACATACGCTGCCTCCTGGCTGCTGCGGCCTTATTGTAGCAGGGGCCTCCACCCTCCTCCGAGTGACCCCTAGCGGCGCCCGGGCGCGGGCCGGCGAGGTTCCATGCGAACGTCTGTGTTACAATGGCGCCAAGGCGCGCCCTTCGATCCCGACAAGTCGGGACTCAGGGCGAACGGAGATAATTCCGTTCGCGGTGAGCTTCTCGAACCACGAACGGAACTGCACAGGCCCAAGGTGGCGAGATGGGGATCAGCATCACCTGCTACGGCGGGGTGGGCCAGATAGGCGGCAACAAGGTCCTGCTGGAGGACGCGGCCACCGGCGGCCGGCTCTTCCTGGACTTCGGCACCTCCTTCGGGGACTGGGGCCGGTACTATGAGGAGTACCTGAAACCGCGCTCCGGCACGGGCATCATAGACCTGCTGGAGACCGGCCTGCTGCCGCCCTTGGTGGGCCTCTATCGCAGCGACCTCACCCAGCTGCCGGAAGCACCGGCACGCCTGGCCCGGAACGTGGGGCGCTGGGCGGCTCGCGCGCCCGCCGCCCGCTTCCCTTCCCTGGAGCGCGCGGGGCGGCCGCCGGTGGACGCGGTGCTGCTCTCCCACGCGCACCTGGACCACTCCGGGTACGTCGGGCTGCTGGATGCCCGGGTGCCGGTGGTAGCCCACCCGCTGACCGCCACCATCGCCAAGGCGATGCAGGACACGTCCGGCGGCAGCGACTTCGAGCGCGAGGTAGCCTTCCATTCGGAGAAGGTCCAGCTGGTGGACAAGGCCACTGGCGCACCCCGCGACTATCTGACCTCGGAGCGTGGCGGCCCCTACGTACTGCGCCATTTCCTCCTGACGGAGCCAGCGCCGGGCACGGCCTGGCAAGAGTTCTGGCAGGCCGCCAAGACCAGGAAGAAGGGAATCCAGGGCGGCCTGCCCCAGCCCCTGGCCGGTCCGGTCGGCGGCCTGCCTGTGGAGGCCCTGCCGGTGGACCACTCCATCTTGGGAGCAGTGGCCTTCGTGGTCGAGACCTCGGTGGGGCCGGTGGCCTACACCGGCGACCTGCGCTTTCACGGCGGCGGGCGCGCGCTGACAGAGAGAATGCGCGACACCCTGGCGGGACGGCGGCCCACGGTGCTGCTGGGCGAGGGCACCCGCGCCGGCAGCGACCGGCTGGGCTCGGAGGAGGAGGTCTACCGGAACGCCATCAAGGAGGCGCGGGCTGAGCCCGGCCTGCTGGTGGCCGACTTCGCGCCCCGCAACGTGGAGCGGCTGCTCACGTTCCTGTCCATCGCCAAGGAGGTGGGGCGGGCGCTGGTGGTGCTGGACAAGGACGCCTACCTGCTGAAGGCGATGCACGCTGCCGCCCCGGACCGCATCCCCGACTTCGCCGCCGACGACCGTATCCTGCTGTACGATGACCCGCGGGCCAGCCTGCAAGGCTGGCAGGGGCGCCAGCGCCGGGATTACGCCCACAAGCAGGTGGGCGCGGCCCGGGTGCGCCAGGCGCCGGACGACTACCTGCTCAGCTTCAGCTACTGGGACCTCAAGAACCTCATAGACATCGGTCGGGAGGGCGGGACCTACATCTACTCCAACAGCGAGGCCCACAACGAGGAGCAGGAGCTGGACGCCAGGAGGCTGCTCCACTGGCTGCGGCGCTTCGAGCTGCGGCTGGCGGGAGACCCCCAGGGCGGCGAGGGCGGCTTGCACTGCTCGGGCCACGCCACGGGACAGGACCTCCTCGACCTCTACCGCTCCATCCACCCGCGCTATCTGGTGCCCATCCATACCGAGGACCCCTCCTTCTTCGTCCAGCATTTCCAGGGCAGCGATATCCAGGTCCGCCTGCCCGAGTACGGCGTGCCCCTGCGCTTCGACTGACATGCTTCCCTGCAAGCTGGCCCTCAAGAACTTCCTCTCCTACGGCGAGAACGTCCCGCCCCTAGACCTGGAGGGCATCCACGTGGCCTGCCTCTGCGGCGCCAACGGCCACGGCAAGAGCGCCCTCCTGGACGCCATCACCTGGGCGCTCTGGGGCAGGGCGCGGGACAGCCGCGACGATGAGCTGGTCCGGATGCACCGCCCCGAGATGGAGGTGAGCCTGGAGTTCCTGGCGGGCGGCAACCGCTATCGGGTGCTCCGGCGTCACACCCGAGCGGCGGGCCGGCGCCCGGCGCGAACGGAGCTGGAGCTCCAGCTCGGGGACGGCACGACCTTCCATCCCCTCACGGGCGCCAGCGTGCGGGAGACCCAGGCCAAGATTATCGAGACCCTGAAGCTAAACTACGAGACCTTCGTCAACAGCGCCTACCTGGTCCAGGGCCAAGCCGACCGCTTCACCTTGAAGCCTCCGGGGGAGCGCAAGGACCTCCTGGCCAGCATCCTGGGCCTCGCGGCCTACGAGCGGCTAGCGGAGGAGGCCCGGGCCAAGGCCAAGGAGCGGGCGGCCAGCATCGCGGCCAGGGAGGGGCGCCTGGCTGAGCTGGAGGCAGAGGTGGCCCAGACGCCGGCGGCGGAGGAGGAACACGGGCGCGCCCTGGCCCTCGTCGCCGACCTCGCGGCAGAGCTGAAGCAGGTCCAGGCGCGCGCTGACCAGCTCGGGGTCCAGGCCGAGGCGCTGCGTCAGCAGCAGGAGCGGCTGCGGGAGCTGAGGGGGCAGGCGCAGCGGGCGGCCCGCGAGCTGAATGAGGCGGAGGTGCAGGCGCGCTGGCACCGGGAGCGCAGCGCCTCCTACGAGGCCGTCGTCGCTCGCGCCGCCCAGATCGCGGGCGTCTTCGCCCGTCTTCAGGCCGCCCGCCAGGAGTACGAGGCCCTCAACCAGCGCCTGGCGGCCCTGCGGGAGCGGGAGCGCCGGCAGGCGGAGCGGGAGCGGGCCATCCAGGCCGCCCGGGCCGCCCTGGAGCAGAAACTGGCGGTGGCCTCCCACCGGGCGCAGCAGGCGCGGGAGCAGGCGAACCGCAGGCCCCAGTTGGAGCGCGACCTGGCCGCCGCCCGCGCCGCCAGCGAGGCCCTGGCAACCCTGGAGCGCCAGGCTCAGGAGCAGGCTGCAGAGGCAGCCGCTCTCGCGGCTGCTGTCCAGGTGGCACAGCGCTCCCTCGCCCTCGTACAGCAGCAGGAGCAGGAAACGCAAGATAAGCTACAGCTTCTGGGCCATGCCCAGGCGCGCTGCCCCCTCTGCGAGCGGGAGCTGGACGCCGACAGCCAGGACAGCCTCCATCGCAAGCTCCAGGCCGAGCAGCAGTCGCTCCGCGCGGAGCAGCAGAGCCTGGAGGCCGAGATCAAGTCCCAGGGGGCGCAGCGCGACGCGGCCAGAGCCAGCGCCGAGGCGCTCCAGGCCCGCCTGCGCAAGGAGGGCCCCGGCCTGGAGCGGCGGGCCGGCTCCCTGGAGACGGAGCTGGCGGGCGCCCTGCAGGCCCAGGAGCAGGCCGCCGCGCTAGAGAGTGAGGCGTCCGCGCTGCAGGCCACCCTGGACCGCGGCGACTACGCGCCCGCCGAGCAGCGCGACGCCGCCCTGCTGCGCCAGGAGATCGCGGCCATCGGCTACGACCGCCAGGCCCATGCCGAGCTCCGGCAGCGGGTCGAAGAGTTGGCGCCCGCCGAGGAGGCCCACCGCCGGCTGGAGGAGGCGCGGCGCCGCCTGCCCGAGGAGCAGGACGCCCTGGGGCGCGTGGAGGCCCAGGCCGCCGGGCGGCGCCAGGCCCAGGCCGAGCTGGCCGCCCGCAGCGCCGGACTCCAGAAGGAGGTGGAGGCCAAAGCCGGCGTGGAGGGCGCGCTGGCCACCGCCCGCGGCGAGCTGGCCGACCTCCAGAAACGCCACGGGGCGGCTCAGGCCTGGCGCGGCCAGGTGCAGGAGCGGCTGCGCACTCTGGAGCATCAGGCCCAGGAGCGTGACGCTGTGGCGCGGCAACTGGCCCAGGCCAGGGACGACCTGCTTACCTATGAGCTGCTGGCCCAAGCCTTCGGCAAGGGTGGCATCCCGGCCCATATCATCGAGGCGGCGGTGCCGGAGATCGAGGCGGAGGCGAACCGGCTGCTGGCGCGCATGACCGACAACCGGATGCACCTGGACATCCAGACCCAGCGGGAGCGGAAGAGCGGCGGGGCCATCGAGACCCTGGACATCCGGGTGTCCGACGAGCTGGGCACACGGCCCTACGAGCTGTTCAGCGGCGGCGAGGCGTTCCGGGTGAACTTCGCCCTGCGCATCGCCCTCTCCAAGCTGCTGGCGCGGCGCGCGGGTGCTCCCCTGCCGACGCTGATCATTGACGAGGGGTTCGGCACCCAGGACGGGGCGGGGCGGGAGCGGCTGGTGGACGCCATCAACGCCATCCAGGACGACTTCCAGCGCATCCTGGTCATCACCCACCTGGACGACATCCGCGACGCCTTCCCCGTCCAGATCGAGGTCACGAAGAC
>JACQGV010000229.1 GCA_016199375.1 Chloroflexota bacterium
GGCTGGGACGGTAAGAAGACAGGAGGTGCGGTGCCATGGCGGTGCGCGCGGGCCAGTTGGCTTATGAGGTCATCCAGGGGTGGGACCGGCTCCCCGAGGGGTGGAGCTACGTGGAGGTCGGCGGCGTCGCCACCGACTCCCGCGACCGGGTCTACGTGTTCAACCGGGGCCAGCATCCGGTCATCGTCTTCGACCGCGACGGCAGGTTCCTCACGGCCTGGGGCGAGGGCGTCTTCACCAACCCCCACGGCATCACCATCGGCCCCGACGACGCCGTCTACTGCGTGGACAACTTCGACCACACCGTCCGCAAGTTCACCACCGAGGGCGTGCCGCTGCTGACCCTGGGCACCAAGGATAGGCCCTCCGACACCGGCTACACCAGGGAGTCCCCCAAGGTGCTGCGGGCGGCGGGCCCCTTCAACCGGCCCACGAACCTGGCCCTGTCGCCGGCGGGCGAGATGTACGTGGCCGACGGCTACGGCAACGCGCGGGTGCACAAGTTCAGCGCCGCGGGCAAGCACCTGTTTTCCTGGGGCGAGCCGGGCAGCGGCCCGGGGCAGCTGAACCTGCCCCACGGGATCGTCATAGACCGGCGCGGGACCGTCTACGTGGCCGACCGGGAGAACAGCCGCATACAGCTCTTCACGCCCGACGGGGAGTACCTGGCCGAGTGGCGAGACGTGAACCGCCCCTGCGACCTCTACATAGACCGCGACGAGCACATGTATGTGGCGGAGCTGGGCTTCCGCGCCGGCATCGCCGCCGGCGCCCCCGTCCCCGAGGGGCACACGCCCCTGGCCCGGGTGAGCGTGTTCACCCTGGATGGCAGGCTGCGGGCGCGCTGGGGCGGCGCGGAGAGCTGCGCGCCGGGGAACTTCTTCGCCCCTCACGGCATCTGGGCCGACTCCCACGGAGACATCTACGTGGGCGAGGTCATCGCCAGCGCGGGGGGCCGGCGCGGCCTCGTGCCCCTGGACTGCCACGCCCTGCAGAAGTTCGCCCGCAAGCGCTAGCGGCGGGCGCCGCAAGCCCGCTCACCCGGAGCCCTTCGGAGCGCAGACTGGGCGGAGCGGCTAGTCGGGTGCGGCCAGCTTGAAGACGCGCCGGGCGTTCTCCCGCAGGAAAAGGCGCCAGACGTGGTCGCGCAGGGGCAGGGCCTCCACCTCCTGCTGGATGCGCCGGTAGTCCAGGCCCGGATAGTAGCCGGCGTAGAGCACCCGGTCGGCCCCGCGGGTGTTCATGTAGTGGATGATGGCCTGGGGCAGGTGCCGGGGCGCAAAGGCCGAGGTGGAGTAGTATAGGTGGGGCCACTTCAGCATCATTTTGACGCACAGGGACTCCCAGGGCTCGCCCCCGTGGCGGAGCACCACCCTGAGGTCGGGGAATGACCAGAGGACCTCGTCCAGGTGGATGGGGTCCTGCGCCGCCCCGGGGACGCGCGGGCCGGGGAGGCCCACGTAGGCGGTGAGGGGCAGGTCCAGCTCCACGCACCTGGCGTACAGGGGCCAGTATATCTTGTCGTCGTAGGCCATCTTCGTCTTGCCTTGATCTTCGGTGAACAGATGCGGCCTAACGACCAAGCTCACCTGCCGCTATGGAGCGCAGCGGAATAGGGGTCAAGTGCAGCGCCTTGTTAGCCGGCCACGCAGCGTACTACTCATCGCTAGAGAGCAATTCCAACAGCTGCAATAGATCCTGTCGGCGATCACGAACCAGGCGTTCCGCGGCCAAACGAAGCGCTTTGACATTCTCGCTATCGGCATTATCCATTTGTCTATATTCCTTCTCGAGGTTCACTTGAAAACGAAAATAGCGTCGACGACTCTGAGTCCGCGGCCCAACAAGCGTTGGCAACAGATACAGAGCCTGCGAATGAACAGCTTCGCTCCCGCTGTCAAGTACAACGTCGAGGATTCGCGTGGACCAACCAAGAAGTCCCCAGTTCTTCACGCGATCGTAGAACATTGGTCTCGCGTGTTGTCCCGTGCCAATGGAGACGAAAACGAACTGTTCCTCGGCTGCGTTGGGCCAGAGCCGCTTCGCCTCGCCATAAGCGCAAAGTGTGGGATTATTGGCGAAGATGCCACCATCGATCAGGGCCAAGTACTTGCCATTCAGATCTCGCCGGGCCGCGGGGAAGTACGTGGGGGCCGAGGCAGTAGCTCTCGCCACTTCCTTCATTGGGTGGTCGAATCCGGGCCGATTCTTCGCGAAGTACGTCGTAAAAAAGATCGGATTCCGTTGCTCTACATCGTAGCTTGGGATTACCAGCTCAGTGAGAGCGTCAGAGAGTCGCGTATCACCGAAGTATTCTTCCAGTACCCCGTCCAAGTTATCTGAGCTGTATCGCGGTCGTAGGAGACCCCCAAGGCCCACAACTGTGCGATAAAACGTCCTGCGAAAGATCTCAGGCCCCCTGCGCTCGTACAGTTGGACGAGATCGGACGCGGCGAAAGAGGGTCTTCCATCGAGGCCGGGCTTAGCAAGGCCGAGAGCGAGGATGCCACCCGTGGAGGTGCCCGCAATCAAATCGAAGAGCTTGGATGCGGGATGCCCCGTCTGTTCTTCGATCGCAGCGATGATGACCGCCGGAATAACCCCACGGATTCCTCCGCCATCAATGGCCAGCACTCGAATGCGCTTCACTACTTTGAACCTCCCGATCTGGTCGGCTAACATTGGAATATAGGGTTTCCGCCTAACACCCCGACCCTCAACGCTGGTCGGCATAACGCCAGGGAAACCGGTTGTTAGATGGTTTCCGCATAACACCCCCACCAGGCCCGCTACAAGACGTCGCGCTCCTCGAAGTCGGTGGCGAACTCGTACTTCTCCGGCAGCTCCCGCGCCAGGAAGTCGCGCACCTCGCGCCGCCAGGCCTCTTGCTCCGGGGTGAAACGCAGGTCCATGGCTTCTCCTCAGGCCGGTAGATACCCTCAGCGGGGGCGGCGTCCGCCGCTAGCGTGGCGACGGCGGCTGGCGCCGCCCGCTCCGCGCCATCAGCGCGCGCGACCACGCGACCAAGTGTAGTCCGGCGCCAGGTCTTGTCAACCGCCGGAGCACGGCTGGGCCAGGGGCCGCGCCGACGTAAGCAGGGGCGCCGCGCGGGGGTCGAAAATCCTCGCTGCCCCGCAGGGAGTGTGGCCTGCGCGCCTTGCCCGCTGGCGCTCGCGCCTATATCATGGGGCGTAATCCTGCTAGCAAAGGACGGGCGTGAGCCTATGGAACTCTACGATGTGATGACTACCGCGGAGACCACCCGGCGATTCCAGACTACGCCGGTGCCCAGGGGCGTCCTCCACCGGGTGCTCGATAAGGCCAGGTTCGCGCCCAACGGGGGCAACCGGCAGGGGTGGCACGTTATCGTTGTCACCAGTCCCGAGACGCGCCGGGCGCTGCGAGACCTCTACCGCGGCCCCTGGCAGGAGTATCTGGCGCGTTGGCATGGCAGTGCGGACCCCGCGCGCTCGCGCCGGCTCGCGGCCGCCGATCAGTTCGCGGAGACCCTCCACGACATCCCCGTCCACGTGATCGTGTGCACCGATATAAACACGCTGGCAATCACCGACGCCGCTCTCGGCCGGCCCTCGATTGTGGGAGGGGGCTCGGTCTACCCCTTCGTCCAGAATATCTTGCTCGGCTGCCACAACGAGGGGCTGGGCGCGGCCCTCACGACCCTGGTGATCAGCCGTGAGCCCGAGCTGCGGAAGCTGCTGCGGATACCGGAGCGGTACGCCGTCGCCGCCCATCTGCTGGTGGGCTACCCGGTGCGCAGGGGAGGGAAGCTGTCGCGACGCCCGGTGGAGGAGTTTGCAACCTACGAGCGGTTCGACGGCAACCCAGTGAGATCGGAAGGACCCTGACCGTTTTGGAGGGTTGCCCTTAGCGGCACGCTGCCGGGCGCTTACTCAAGGGCCTGGCTGAGCTTGGTGAGGCCCTCCAGCTTCTGACGCGCCCAGCCGCTGTCCAGGGACTGGGCGGCGAGGTGGGCGCCCTCCCGCAGGTCGCGGGCGCGGTCGGCGGCCACCAGGGCGGCGGCGGCGTTCAGCAGCACCACCTCGCGGCGGGGGCCGCGCTCGCCCGACAGCACCCCCCGCAGGATGGCGGCGTTCTCCTGGGCGCTCCCACCCGCCAGGGCCGCGCGGGGCGCCCGCGTCAGCCCGGCGTCCTCCGGCGTGACCGTGTACTCCCGCACCCTGCCGTCCCGCAGCTCCCAGACGGCGGAGGGGCCGCTCAGGGAGAGCTCGTCCAGCCCGTCCTGTCCGTGGACCAGCAGCACGTGGCGCGCTCCCAGGAGCTGCAAGGCGGCCGCCATCTTGGGCGCCAGGGCGGTGTCGGCTACGCCGATGACCTGGTGCTGCGCCCCCGCCGGGTTGGTCAGGGGCCCCAGGATATTGAAGACGGTGCGGATGCCGATCTCCCGCCGCGCCCCGGCCACGTGGCGCATGGCGGGGTGGAAGGCCTGGGCGAACATGAAGCCCACCCCCACCTCGTCCAGGCAACGCCGGACCCCTTCCGGGCCCAGGCTGATCTTCACCCCCAGGGCCTCCAGCACGTCGGCCGAGCCGCAGCCGCTAGACATGGCCCGGTTGCCGTGCTTGGCGACCTTGACTCCGAGGCCGGCGACGACGAAGGCGGCGGCGGTGGAGATGTTGAAGGTGCCGGCGCTGTCGCCCCCGGTCCCACAGGTGTCCACCACCGCATCGGAGATGTGGACGCGATGGGCCTTCTCCCGCATGGTGCGGGCGAGGCCGGCGATCTCCTCCACGGTCTCGCCCTTGAGTCGCAGGGCGACCAGGAAAGCGCCGATCTGGGCCGGCGTCGCCTGGCCCTCCATCATCTCGCCCATGACGGCGGCGGCCTCGTCCTGGGAGAGGGAGGCGCCCTCAACGACCTTCTGAATCGCCTCGCGGATGGCCATGGCACCACCACGAAGGTGAAATGCGGTCCCCTTACTTTCTCCGGGTGCTAGTCAGGGGACGCTGATTCTGGATGGTCACTGTGGGGTTGGAGCTTGGCCGCGGGACTGGGAGGCCGCGCTCTTTAAGGAGAGCCAGGTGTTCCTCCATCCCCCACTTAGCTTGGTACAAGCAGTCCTCTACGGAGTGCCCGATTCCCGAAAAACCCTCAAGCTCAGGAGAGTAGAACCCGAAAAATGTCGGGTCAGCCGTCGCTTCAACAACGAGCGAGTATCTAAGGTCAATCACCGCTGTCTCTCTTCGTTATTCCCGCCGCCTTCAGAATCGCATCACACGTACCTGTCGGCACCTCACGTGCGCCGTGGTAGTCTACTCTGATGAGCCGCTCCCACCCCGGTTTCGCGTAGTACCGAATAGACCCCTTCTGATGAACAAGGCGAAACCCGCCCCGCTCCAAGCGACGGGCCAGCTCACTGAAGGTCACCCGCTTTCCCTACCTCCCCAAAAACGTCGGGATGTTAGGGCGCGAAGCGACCCCAGCGGTCGTCCTTGATCGCCCGCTTGATCAGGCGCTCGGTGGTCGGGACTACCGTCATTCCGTCGTGGGCCTCACGCAGGTGGCGGCGCATCTGCTCCAGCAGCCCCGCCGCGGACTCGCCCCGCGCCTGGAAGAGGCACTTGAGCCCGATGTCTAGGCAGCGCACGGTCTTGGCCCTAGGCTTTGCGGTGCTCACGTAGGATTTACCTCCCCCGGCGCCTAGCGCGCGGCCACGGGCGCCGGAGTCGCCGGCCGGGGCGCCGGGGTGTTCAGAAAATTGCGCAGGATATCCTTGCCCACCGTAGTCATGATGGACTCGGGGTGGAACTGGACGCCCTCCACCGGGTGCTGCTTGTGGCGCAGGCCCATGATGAGCCCCTTGTCGGTCCAGGCGGTGACCTCGAGGCAGGCCGGCAGCCCCTCGCGCCGCACGATCAGGGAATGGTAGCGGATGGCCTCAAAGGGGTTGGGCAGCCCGCGCAGCACCCCCGCCCCGGTGTGATGAATGCGGCTGGTCTTGCCGTGGACGATCTCGCCGGCGCCCGCTACGGTGCCGCCGTAGGCCTCTCCCAGGCACTGGTGGCCGAGACAGACCCCCAGGATGGGGAGGCGCGGCCCGAAGCGCAGGATGACGCCGTTGGAGATGCCTGCTTCCTTGGGGGTGCAGGGGCCCGGCGAGATCACGATGCGCTCGGGGGCCAGCCGCTCGATCTCGTCCAGGCCAATGCGGTCGTTGCGCGCCACCTCCACCTGGGCGCCCAGCTCCGACAGGTACTGGTACAGGTTGTAGGTGAAGCTGTCGTAGTTGTCTATGAGCAGCAACATCTCAAGTGTGCATGACCACGCAGGTCAGGGTATTGCGGATGCCGTCAATGGGCCGGACGTTGTTGCGCAGTATCTCGGTCACGTGGTCGAACTCGTCGGCCACCAGCTCCACCACGATGTCGTAGGGCCCCATGACCTCGTTGACCTCTTCGGTGCCCTTCACCTTCTGGAGTTTCTTGACTACCTCCTTGGTCTTGGCGGTGTCTGCGGTGATCAGCACATATGCTTTTACAGCCATGTCGCAACCTCCTTCTAGCCGGGGCCGCCCCGGTCGCTCAGCTCGCCCCGGCACTCGCTGCAGTACAGGTCGAGGTTCGTATCCTGATGGATAAACTCCTCGACCCGCATGGCGGTCTTGGAGCCGCAGTGAGGACAGCGGTAGCTGACCGTGTCATTGCTAACGCGCACATCCAGGTCGGCGTACCACAGTAATATCTGGCCCGGCTGCCATTTGGCCAGGACGGCGCTCATCCCCCGGTGGTCGCTGGCCAGCTCCCGGAGATCCATGTTGCCTCCCTCCGACGGCTGCGAGGCTCTAGGCGCCCGCGCGGTCTAGTGTAGCACGGCCTGTCCGGCGGCGGCGGCCGCCTGCTCGGCATGCTCGATGGCCCGCAGCGGCGCCAGGGCCTTGTTCAGGCTCTCCTGGTACTCCAGCTCCGGCACGGAGTCGAATACGATGCCCCCGCCGGCCTGCACGTGGGCCACCCCGTCCTTGAGGACGAGGGTGCGGATGGTGATGGCGGTGTCCATGTTGCCGTCGAAGCCGAAGTAGCCCACGGCGCCGCTGTAGGGCCCGCGTTTGACGGGCTCCACCGCGGCGATGATCTCCATGGCCCGGATCTTGGGGGCGCCGGAGAGGGTGCCGGCGGGGAGGCAGGCCCGCAGGGCATCGAAGCAGCTCTTATCGCGCCGCAGGGCCCCGTGCACCTCGGACTCCAGGTGCATCACATGGGAGTAGCGGACGACCCGCATGAGGTCGGTGACCTGCACCGAGCCGGGCTCGCTCACCCGCCCCACGTCGTTGCGGCCCAGGTCCACCAGCATGATGTGCTCCGCCCGCTCCTTCTCGTCGGCGCGCAGCTCCGCGGCCAGGGCCGCGTCCTCCTCGGGCGTGGCGCCCCGCCGCCGCGTGCCCGCCAGGGGGAAGTTGTAGATGGTGCCGTCCTCCACCCGCACCAGCAGCTCGGGGGAGGCGCCGATGATGTGAAAGTCGTCCAGGTGCAAGAAGTACATGTAGGGCGAGGGGTTGATGGCCCGCAGGGCGCGGTAGATGTCGAAGGGGTTAGCCTGGGTGGGCCGGGCCAAGCGCTGGGAGGGCACGACCTGGATGATGTCGCCGGCCACGATGTAGTCCCTGCAGCGCTCCACCATGGCCAGATAGGCGTCCCGGGTGAAGTTGGAGGTCACGGCCGCGGCCGCCGACGGTGGGGCGGGCGAGCGCTTCAGCCGCAGGGGTTTCTGCAGCCGCCGCGCCAGCCGCTCGATGCGCCCCGCGGCCTGGGCGTAGGCCGCCTCCACGTCTCCGTCCAGGCGGACGTGGCTGATGACCTTGATGACGTGCTTCAGGTGGTCGAAGACCAGCAGGGTGTCCGTGAAAAGGAAGACGGACTCCGGCAGGCCCAGGGGGTCGGCCGCGGGCGCGGGGATGCGGGGCTCGTAGTAGCGGGTGACCTCGTAGGCCAGGAAGCCCACGGCGCCGCCCAGGAAACGGGGGAGGCCAGGGACCGGCACCGGGCGGTAGCGGCGCAGCTCCCTCTCGATCAGAAGGAGCGGGTCCACGGCGCCCTGGCGCTGGCCGGGGCCGGTCTTGATGATCTTGTAGGGTTGGGTGCCGATGAAGCTGTAGCGGGCCAGCCGCTCGCCGCCTTCCACGCTTTCCAGGAGGAAGGAGTGCTTGCCCCGGGCCACCTTGAGGAAGGCCGAGACCGGCGTCTCCAGGTCGGCCGCCAGCTCGCGGTAGATGGGCACCAGGTTGCCCCGCGCCGCCAGCTCTCTGACCTGGTCCAGACTTGGTGTATACACGTTCACGCGCCGACCTCGTTTTCACTGGCGCCTTTGACGAGGAGCCAGTTGCCGTTGTCCAGCTCGCGTATCAATACACCATGAGCCCGCCCCACGGCCTGGAACTTGAGCGATAGGCGCGTCGGTGGGTTGAGCAGGATCACGCGCATTCGCACGGCCTCCCCCAGGAGCGCCTCGATGATTGCGACTACCTCGTCGAGAAACGACGGCGTGACACCGTCCACACCGCTAAAGTCGAGGGCGACCTCCTGCTGGTCCTCGGACAACGCTTGTCTTAACGCAGGCCCAATAGCCTTGGCGGACTCGCGTGTGACCAATACGCGTCTGCCAAGCAAGTCGTAAACTTTCACCGCACTCATTGGGCTCTCCTCAAGTTGGGATCGAGGCATACGCTAGCGTGCCGGGGAACAGCGTCACCCTCTTGGCCTCGCTTTCAATCTCTTCACTGATCTGCAACGCGCCCGAGCCCGAATGGATTATGAGCTGGCGCCCATCTCTTCTCATGTCCTCGGAGACCCCGTAGAGACCGATGCCGCGCGTCGGATCGCCGGTGCCGCTGATGCGTTCTCTGACAGCGAGCTCGATGGCTACCCAGTCGTAGGGCACGCGGTCCCGGAGCGCCGGGTTGCGCTCGAGAGACCGCCTAATTCCGATGCCGCCATCGGCCACGCCACAGACGAAACGCCTGCCTGCTTCGAATTGATAGAACTGGATGAATCCATAGGCGCCGATGGGAGAGTCCGCGTGCTGAACTGCGTTTAGGGCCAGCTCCGCGAATAGCTCAGATACGAGAGGGTGGAGGTTGACAGCACCCAGGCCAGATGAAGTAAGCGCCTCCAGCGCGTTGTTGGCCAATTCCTCGACCTGAGGTTCGGTGTGGAACCCTGTCAACGACATGACAATCTGAGGGTCCCGTCTCGTCGGGATCCCTCGGTCATCTACCGTAACGCCGCTGCTTTGCAGGGCTTGGAATAGGCCCAGAGACTTGAGGTACGTGCAGACGCCGACATTGCCGGGCACCAAGAGTTCGCAGGCGCTCCCTCTTAGGCGGGCTAGCAGCGGGTATATCACACACCACAGCACAGCAGAGGGCCGTATAAATTCACATTGTCGCAGATCGATCTGGACATCGCGCTCCGAAAAGGTGGAAAGTCGCGGGTCATGGCTGGCAAACCTCGACGACAACTCCGAGGCATTCCTGAAATTTCCTGGAGCTTCGATGCGCATCGAATGCCTTCCGAGATAGACCAAGTCCCCTAATAAATAACCCCGCCACTAGGGGCGGGGCTACCGCGGTGCCACCCTGCTTCAGTTCGCCGGAGGCGAACCCTCTTTTCAGGCGCCCCGCCCAGGCGGGATGCCCTGGACCTGTAACGGTGTCCCTCCGGCAGGGCCTACTCGTCCCGCGCGCGGGACTTTTGGGCTGCGGCTCCGGGGTCCATTCGGCCGTTCGCGCGGGCACCGGGTCGCACCGTCCCCCGGCTCTCTGGGCCCCGCTTGCGGCCTACTAGTCCCCTTCAGCGCCGTTGCTTATGCCAAGAGCTTACCAGGGGGCCCCAGCCTTGTCAAAGGCCGGGCGCACCTACACCGCCACCTTGGGCAGCGCCTTGAGCGCCTCCTCCACCTTCTCCTTGGGGTAGGCGTAGTCCTCCAGCTTGCCCGACAGGTAGGCGTCGTAGGCGCCCAGGTCGAAGTGGCCGTGCCCGCTCAGGTTGAACAGGATGGTCTTGCGCTGGCCCGCCTGCTTGGCCCGCAGCGCCTCGTCAATGACCGTGCGGATGGCGTGGGCCGATTCCGGCGCCGGGATTATCCCCTCGGTGCGGGCGAACTGGACGGCGGCCTCGAAGACGGGGCGCTGGTGGACGGCGACGCACTCGATGACCTTGTGGGCGTACAGGTGGCTGATGAGGGGCGCCATGCCATGGTAGCGCAGGCCGCCGGCGTGGATGGCCGCGGGGACGAAGGTGTGGCCCAGGGTGTACATCTTCACCAGCGGCGTCAGGCCCACGGTGTCGCCGAAGTCGTAGGCGTAGACCCCGCGGGTGAGGCTGGGGGCGGCCTCGGGCTCCACGGCCACCAGGCGCAGCTCCTTGCGCCCGCCCTTCAGCTTGTCCTGGGCGAAGGGAAGCATGAGGCCGGAGAAGTTGGAGCCGCCGCCAATGCAGCCCACCACCAGATCGGGGTACTCGCCGGCCTTCTCTATCTGGAGCCTGGCCTCCTGGCCGATGATGGTCTGGTGCATGAGCACGTGGTTCAGGACGCTGCCCAGGCTGTACTTGGTGTCGTCGCGGGTGGCGGCGTCCTCCACGGCCTCGGAGATGGCGATGCCCAGGGAGCCGGGCGAGCTGGGGTCCTGGGCCAGCACCTTGCGGCCGGCCTGGGTGTCCTGGCTGGGGCTGGCCACCACCTTGGCGCCCCACGTCTCCATGAGGATGCGGCGGTAGGGCTTCTGCTGGTAGCTGACCTTCACCATGTAGACTTTGCACTCCAGCCCGAAGAACTGGCAGGCCAGGGCCAGGGCGCTGCCCCACTGGCCGGCGCCGGTCTCCGTGGCCAGCCTCTTGACCCCTTCCTGCTTGTTGTAGTAGGCCTGGGCGACGGCGGTGTTGGGCTTGTGGCTGCCCGCCGGGCTGACGCCCTCGTACTTGTAGTAGATGTGGGCCGGGGTGTCCAGTGCCCGCTCCAGCCGGCGCGCCCGGTAGACGGGCGTGGGCCGCCACAGCCGGTAGATCGCCTGGACCTCCTCCGGGATATCCAGGTAGCGCTCCTGGCTGACCTCTTGCTTGATGAGCTCCATGGGGAAGAGTGGCGCCAGGTCCTGGGGGCCGATGGGCTTGCCGGTGCCCGGGTGCAGCACCGGCGGCAGGGGCGCCGGCAGGTCGGGGGCGATGTTGTACCAGCGGCCCGGCATCTCCCTTTCGCTGAGGGTGATCTTGGTCTCTTCCATAGGCCCTTCTCCCCCGGCGGTGCCCAGGACACCGCCCTGCTTCCGTGCCTAGAAACGACTGAGCCGCCTATCCGAACCCTCACCCCCTGTGTCCCCGCTCCCTTGCCAAGGGAGCGG
The DNA here is from genome assembly GCA_016199375.1 of Chloroflexota bacterium. GTDB lineage: Bacteria > Chloroflexota > Dehalococcoidia > SHYM01 > SHYM01 > JACQGV01. The sequence goes on from JACQGV010000229.1 coordinate 11,372, forward strand.
GGGAGGAGAAACAAAACTGTGGGAC
>JACQGV010000230.1 GCA_016199375.1 Chloroflexota bacterium
CGCCGGTGGCTGGAAGGTGAGTCCCAGCACCCCGCCCAGGGAGCGCAGCAGGCCCGCTCCCGTGTTCACCGCCTCGCCGGCGGCGCGCCGGGCGTTGACCTCCCGCGCCAGGTCGAAGAGGGCCGCCAGCGCCTGGGGGGTGTTCAGGTCGTCGTCGAGCGCCTCGTGGAAGCGGGTCTCGTAGGCAGCGACATCCAGGCGCGAGAAGCCGGCCTGGACGTCGGACTGGGCGGCGTGGCGCAGGCGCTCCGCGCCCCGCTCAGACGCCGCCAGCCCCTCCTCGCTGAAGGTGAGGGGGCTGCGGTAGTGGGAGGAGAGGACGAACAGGCGCAGGGCGTCGGGGCTGAAGCGGCGGCGTAGCTCCTTGACGTTCACCATGTTGCCCAGGCTCTTGCTCATCTTCTCGCCCGAGATCTGGAGCAGGCCGTGGTGGACCCAATAGCGGACGAAGGGCGCGACGCCGCTGGCCGCCTCGGACTGGGCGATCTCGTTCTCATGGTGGGGAAAGACCAGGTCCGGCCCGCCGCCGTGGATGTCAATGCTGTCGCCCAGGTACTTGGTGGCCATGGCGGAGCACTCGATGTGCCAGCCGGGGCGTCCGGGCCCCCAGGGGCTCTCCCAGGAGGGCTCGCCGGGCTTGGCGGCCTTCCAGAGGGCGAAGTCCATGGGGTGCTCCTTGGCCGCGTCCACCTCCACCCGGGCGCCCGCCATCATGCCTTCCAGGGTGCGATGGGAGAGCACGCCGTACTGGGGCCAGCGCTGCACCCGGAAGTAGACCCCGTCCCTGGCGGGGTAGGCGTAGCCCTTGTGGACGAGCTGACCGATGAGCTCCAGGATGCGGGGCACCTCCTCCGTGGCGAGGGGGTAGAGGTGGGCCCGCTGGATGTTGAGGGCGTCCATGTCCTGGAAGTAGGCCGCGACGTAGTGCTGGGCGAGGGCGGCGACGGCCACGCCCCGCTGGGCGGCGCGGGCGATCATCTTGTCGTCAATGTCGGTGAAGTTCTGGACGTGCCTGACCTTGTAGCCGCGGTGCTCCAGGTAGCGGCGCAGGACATCGAAGATGATGTAGCTCATGGCGTGGCCTATGTGGACATCGTCGTAGGGGGTCACGCCGCAGACATAGAGGGAGACGGCGTCGCTGCGGGGGGCGAGCTCCTCCTTCTGGCCGGTGAGGGTGTTGGTGAGGCGCATCACTGCTCGGTCGTCTTCCTGCGGGACTGGGGAGGGTCCTGGGCAGTCTGCTGCGGCGACCAGGGAGTGTCGGGGCCGCTCAGGGCCTCGCGCCGGCCGTTGGCATCCAGCAGGCGCAGCCGCCGCTCCAGCTCCTCGACCCTCCTGGTGAGGGCCTCGATGGTGTCCCACTCGGGGTCGGGGAGGTGCTCCACGGTGCCGGTATCTGGGTTCTGGACGGCGACGGCGCGGCCGGGCACACCTACCACGGTCGCGTTGCTGGGGACGTCCGTAATGACCACCGACCCCGCTCCTACCTTGACGTTGTCGCCGATGTTCACGGCGCCGATTATGCGGGCGCCGGTGCCTACGACGACGTTGTTGCCCAGAGTCGGATGACGCTTGGCGTGCAGGTGGCTGGTGCCTCCCAGGGTCACGCCCTGGTACAGGGTGCAGTTCTCCCCCACGATGGTGGTCTCGCCGATGACCACCCCCATGCCGTGGTCAATAAAGAAACCCTCACCCAGCTGGGCGCCCGGGTGGATCTCGATCCCGGTGACGAAGCGGCTGAAGTGCGAGACAAGCCGGGGGATGATCGGGATGCGCCAGCCGTAGAGGGTGTGGGCCAGGCGGTGGAACTGGCGGGCGTGAAAGCCCGGATAGGCCAGCAGCACCTCCAGGGTGCTCACGCAGGCGGGGTCACGCTCGAAGCAGACCTGGATATCGCGCTTGATGCTACGCCACAGCCGGAACATAGCTTCCTCCTAGCTCGGGATGGGAAGGGCAGGGGACAGGGCCCCAGGGGCCTGCCCCTAGGGACATGTGCAAAAGCCCATCCCTTGCAGGAGAATCCGCCGGCTGCTCATGAGTGTGATTATAGTATATCTCACCTGCCCGGTGCCCTAGGGGCGCTCGATGAGGGCCACGGCATGGGCCTCGATGCCCTCACTGCGTCCGGGAAAGCCTAGGCCATCGGTGGTCTTGGACTTGACGCTGACCTGGTCCCTGGCTATGCCCAGAGCCCTGGCGAGTGAGGAGCGCATCCGGTCGGCGTAGGGCGCCAGGCGCGGGCGCTCCAGGACGGCGGTAACGTCTACGTTGACGGGCGTCCAGCCCTCCCGCTCCAGGAGCTTGCCCGTCCGGCGCAGCAGCTCCAGGCTGGAGATGCCCTCATACTCCGGGTCGGAGGAGGGGAAGTGGCTGCCGATGTCGCCCAGGCCAGCGGCGCCGAGGAGGGCGTCTATGACCGCGTGGGTGAGCACGTCGGCATCGCTGTAGCCGTGCAGGCCCAGCTCGAAGGGCACCTCGACTCCCGCCAGGACAAGCCGCCGCCCACCGGCGAAGCGGTGGGCATCGTAGCCAAAGCCGACCCTTTGCACATTCTCCTCCTAACAGGCTGCTGAGAAAGTCCGGCGAACCATCCCCCCGGCCCCCTTCCCTTCGGCAGGCTCGGGGCAGGCTCTTTCCGGGAAGGGGGAACTCTAATCTGTCCCGACAGGTCGGGACAGACCCCAGTCCCTTCGGCTGCGCTCCTTCGACTTCGCTCAGGACAGGTCAGGGTAAACTCCGGGGCCTTGCCCCTCGGACTCCCCTATTTTTCATCATCCTGTTAAGGCTGCGGCCTGGGGCCTACACGCTGCTGCGTTTCGGGGCCGGCCGGCGCCGCCGGACAGGGCTCCGGGCCGCGGCGGGCGGGCGGGACTCCAGCCACTCCTTCATGGGGTGCAGGAAATACTCGTCCCAGCCGCTGGCGTGGCCGTCGAACTCCTCCTGGTTGGGGAGGCGCTGGTGCCGCAGCCGCACGACCGTGCCCTGACCTTTGGCGACCAGCCGCCAACTGACCACGGAGTCTGGCCAGGCGGCCTCCCAGTTGTCCTGGCGCCAGGTGTAGGTCAGGCGGGCGGGCCGCTCGACGAGGGTGAACTTGCCGGTGGTGGCGCCGTCGAAGATGGCGTAGCGGCCCCCCACGCGGGCGTTGCTCTTGACCTCGCCGCCGCCCTGCCAGGCCGCGATGCTCGCCGCGTCCACCAGGGCATCCCACACCTGCTCGATGGGGCGGCTTATCGTGACCTGTTTGGTGATGACCGACCGCATGCTCACTCCCATCCGCCTGCGCCGCCAGGGCCGAGGGACCGTCTGCTCAGGACCGCCTCCGCCAGCACGAGATCGGCGGGCACCGTAACCTTTATGTTATCAGCAGCGCCGGGGAAAGTGCGCACCCGCCCGCCGATGGTTTCGACCATCGCCGCGTCGTCGGTCATGTCGAGGCCGACCCGCCGATGGGCCTCCAGGAGGAGGTCGTAGCGGAATATCTGGGGCGTCTGAATGGCGCGGAGCTGCTCCCGCGGCGGGGTGCTTACCACCCAGCCCCCCCGGTCCACCTGCTTGATGGTATCGCGCAAGGGAATAGCGGCTACGGCGGCGCCCGTATCCGCGGCGGCCTTCAGCCCGACCGCCACCAGCTCCGGCGAGAGGCAGGGGCGGGCGCCGTCGTGGACCACGACCCAATCGCATCCGCCCGTGGCGGACAGGGCTTCCAGGCCCAGGCGCACCGAGTCCTGGCGGCGGGCCCCGCCGGCGCACAGCCGGACGCGCGGGCCCCAGGCCCGGGCGCGGCTAAGCTCCTCTCCTCGCGCCAGGAAGCCGGGGGGCAAAACCAGCACCAGACGCGACACCGCTGGGCAGGCGAGGACGGCCTCCACGGCGTACGCGACCAGGGGGATGCCGAGGACCAGGGCGAAGGTCTTGTCGCGGCCCTCCATCCGACGGCTGCTGCCCCCGGCCGGGATGACGGCGCCCACAACATCTGTCAAGTGTGCTCACCCCTGAGGGCGCTGGAAAAGCGGCCCCAGCCAGTCCGCCAGGCCGCGGGCGCCCCAGGCCCCCGCCAGGGCCATGCCGGTATCCTTGATCGCCTTCCCCACCAGGATAACGGAGAAGAACCGCCAGAGGGGGTAGCGGGCGGCGCCAGCGGCCATCCCCGCCAGGTCGAAGAGGGGGTTGGGGACCACCGCCAGCAGGAACAGGACAACGGTCCCGTGGCGCCGCATCCAGGAGGCAACGACCTGGTAACGCCGGCCGCGCTCCACCACCGGCCCGGCGCTGTAGCCGGCGGCGTAGCCCGTGAGCTCACCCAAGGTCTCGCCGGCTCCGGCCACCAGCCCCACCAACACGGGCGCCAGCAGCGCGCCGCCCAGGAAGATGACGGCGGCGCCGGGCAGCGGCAGGACGATGCTGGCGCTGCTGACAAGGGGGAGCACGAAGACAGGGACGTAGCCCAGCCTCTTCAGGGCGTCTTCACTGGCCAGGGCAACGATATCGTGCCGGAGGAGGTAGGAGCTCGCGATCAGGGCCGCAACAGCGACGAGCAGGAGCGGGCGCACCAGGTTGCGAGCGGCCCAGAACCGCCGCTGGTCAGGGAGCAACACCTTGATGGCCCGGCGCAGGCTCCGCGGTAAGCCTCGCGCCGGGCGCGGCGGCGCTTTAGGCATGCCAGCCATCCCTCACCCGTCCGGGCGCCCAGCCCAGTCTCAAGGCTAGCCTACGGAGGGGCTGGCCCGGCGTCAAGGGCGAGGTTGGCCGTCTCTGCAGCGAGAAAAGAGCCGACCACGTCGTTGAAGCGCTCCGGGTACTCCAGCTGGGGGCAGTGGCGACAGTCCGGGAATACCTCCAACCGGCTGCGAGGGATGCCCTGCTGGGCCCGCCGGGCGTGGGAGAGAGGGAACAGCGGGTCCTGAGCGCCCCAGGCAATGAGGGTAGGCGCTTGGACCAGGGGCAGCCTGTCCAGGAGGAGGACGTCCCCTCTAACCCCGCGCCAGGTGACTCCCTGGCGGAGCATGGAGAGCAGGATGGCAGCGGCGCGGGGCCGCGCGCGGTTGGCCAGGACCTCCGCCGCCATCTGGGGGGTGAAGAGGGACGGGTCATGAAAGAGGCCGCTGTACTCCCAGCGGACCTCCCACCGGTAGCGCCCCAGGATGCGGAGCACCAGCTCCCCCCAGCCGGGGGCGCTCACGGCC
>JACQGV010000235.1 GCA_016199375.1 Chloroflexota bacterium
GCCGACGCCCGCAGGCCCGGCGCCAGCAGCTCCTCCGCGGGGCCCACCACGAGGGTGTTGGTGGCCGGCTCGATGCCGGTCACGTAGCTCCGGCGGCCCGTGGCCAGGCCCAGGCCGTGGCGCTGGCCGACGGTGTAAAAGCCGATGCCCTGGTGCTGGCCCAGCCCCCGGCCCGCGCGGTCCACGATGGGGCCGGGGCTGGTGCCGATGCGCGCGGCCAGGAAGCGGCGGCGGTCGCCGTCGGGGATGAAGCAGATCTCCATGCTCTCCGGCTTATCGGCCACCGGCAGGGCTAGCTCCCGGGCGATGGCTCTGACCTGGGGCTTGGTCAGCCCGCCGACAGGGAAGAGGGCATGGCGCAACTCTCCCTGGCCCAGCCCGTAGAGAAAATAGGACTGGTCCTTGGCGGGGTCACGGCCCCGCAGCAGGGCGTAGGTCCCACCGGGCCGGCGCTGCACGCGGGCGTAGTGGCCGGTGGCGACGCAGGCGGCGTCGAGGGCCAGGGCGCGCTGGAGCAGGGTATCGAACTTCAGGTGCTGGTTGCAGGCGATGCAGGGGATGGGCGTCCGGCCCTGGCGGTACTCCTCCACGAAGGGCTGGACTACCTGGGCCAGGAACTGGCGCTCGTAGTTGACGACATAGTGGGGGACGCCCAGGAGCTGGCAGACCCGCCGGGCGGAGTCCACGTCCTCCACCGAGCAGCAGCGGCGGGCGTGGGGCGGCGCCTCGGGGTCGTCCTCGGTCCATAGCCGCATGGTGACGCCGACCACCTCGTAGCCCTGCTGGTGCAGCAAGGCCGCGGCGACGGCGGAGTCCACCCCGCCGCTCATGGCGACGATGACGCGCTCCCTGGTCACGAACGCACTCTGCGGCAGCCTTTCCGCCAAGCTCAGGAGAGGCCCGCCCGACTGTCCTCAGGGCAGGCTCAGGATAGGTCTGGCGGCAGGATAGCACGGGGGCAGGGCGTCCTTCAATGCCGAGGACGGCGCCGCGCCAGAGCCCAGCCTATAATAAAGCAGCCGCCTGAGGAGCACGCGCCTGGAAATACTGGAGCTGGCCCGCCGGGCCGCCGAGCTTGCCTCCGAGAAGCGGGCTGAGGATGTCCTGCTCCTCGACCTCCGCCGCTCCTGCGGCTTCGCCGACTATTTTGTGCTCTGTACCGCCGCCTCTGAGCCCCAGGTCAAAGCGGTAGCGGAGGCGCTGGAGGATACGCTCCCGCGGGAGGGGCTGCGGTTGCTCCACGCCGAGGGTGTCCCCGCCAGCGGCTGGGTGCTGCTGGACTTCGGCGCTGTGGTGGTCCACATCTTCGCCCCTCCAGAGCGCGAATACTACAATCTCGAAGAGCTGTGGCGGGAGGCGGCGCCGCTGCTGCGCATCCAGTAGCGGTGGTGTCCTACACCAGTCCGCGCCGCCCCGATGAGGCAGTGGTCACGGGAGGGCCGCTATCAACACCCCTTCCCGGCAGGGTCTCGTACATGACACCAGCCACCACGACCCCCGAGAGGAAGGTCAGCCCGCCGATGGCGGCGATGGCGACGGGCATGCCCAGGGCGTCGGCCAGCAGCCCCGACGACAGCGCGCCGACAGCGTAGCCCCCATCGCGCCAGAGGCGGTAGACTCCCACGGCCGAGGCGCGCCAGTCCGGGTGCGCCACGTCGGAGACGGCGGCGAGAAGCGTGGGGTACACCAGCGCCGTGCCCAGCCCCAATAGCACCGAGCCGCCGATCCACGGCCAGAAGCCACCGCCCACCACGAACAGCGCGATACCCGCGGCCTGCACCCACATCCCCGCTACGATCATCCACTTGCGGCCCCAGCGGTCGCTGAGGGCGCCGGTGGCCAGTTGACTTACGCCCCATACGCCGGGGTAGACCGCGGCGATGGCCCCCACCTGTCCCAGCGGCAGCCCGGCGCCGGCCAGGAAAAGGGGCAGGAGCCCCCAGACCATCCCGTCGTTGAGGTTGTTGACCATCCCCGCCTGGCTGACGGCGAACAGGGCCCGGTCCTTCCAACTGGTCAGGAGCAGGATGTGGGCGAAGGAGGGCCGCGCCGGCTCTGCCCTGGGCCCACTCGGTGGCTGCGCTGCCGCCGCCGACTGCGCCTCCGCGCGGGCGTAGGGGCGCGTCTCGCGCACCAGGAAGACTGAGAACAGCAGGCCCAGGGCGGCGAAGGCGATTCCGGGGAAGAAGGGCGCCGGGCGCAGACCGTGGGTCGCTGCCAGATAGCCCGTCGCCAGGGCCATGATGGACACGGCCAGATAGCCGGCGAACTCGTTCAGCCCCATGGCCAGCCCGCGCTGGCGCGGCCCCACCAGGTCCAGCTTCATGATGACCGTCGTGGACCAGCACAGCCCCTGGTTGACTCCCAGCAGCACGTTGGCGAAGACCACCCAGCTCCAGCTGGGCGCGAAGATGAGCAATAGAGGCACCGGCAGGCCCACCAGCCAGCCGGCGATGAGGATGCCCTTGCGGCCCAGCCGGTCGGACAGGCGCCCGGCCAAGAGGTTGGCCAGCGCCTTCACCACGCCGAAGCTGACCAGGAAGGAGAGGGCGGCGGCTTTGGAGGCCAGCCCGAAGTCCTCCTGGGCGATGAGGGGGACGACGGTGCGCTCCAGCCCCACCAGCGCCCCCACGAAGGCGTTGACGATGACGAGGAGAGTGAACTGCTGCCAGTTGGCCCCCAGGCCCAGGGATACCGGCGGCCTCACTGGGGTTGGCCTGGCCCCCGCTCGACGGCGTAGCCAGCGGCTTCCCAGGCGGGGAAGCTGCCCTCCACCAGCGCCAGGTCCCGGTAGCCGCGCCGGGCCAGGACGGAGATGCCGGCCGTCGCCCGCGGGCCATGCTGGCAGTGGACGGCGATGGTGCGGTCCTGGGGCAGCGGGAGCTCCCCCGCCGGCAGGGCCCCGCTCTCGATATGCACGGCACCAGGGATGTGGCCGGCCTCCCACTCGGCGTCGTCGCGGACATCCAGCACCACGGGCCCCAGGCCCGCGGCCAGGTGCTCGCGCAGCTCGGCTACACCTATGCTCTTGATCCCCTCCAGGGGCAAGCCGGCCTGCGCCCAGGCTGCCAGGCCGCCCTCCAGATAGCCGCGCAGGTCGTCGTAGCCGATGCGGATGAGCTGGCGCACGGCCTCCTCCCGCTCCGCCGGGCCCTCCACTACCAGCACCAGGGGCGTGCCGAAGGGGACCAGCCAGCCGGCCCAGGTGTTCAGGGGCATGCTCAAGGCAATGCCATAGGCACCCGTGATATGGCTGTCGGCGAAGGCCGGCGCGGGCCGCACGTCCAGCACGCTACCTCCTTTCGCCATCCAGTCCCGCACGGCCGCGGGCGCCAGGGGCGCCAGGGTGGGGATGCCGCCCAGCACGCGGGGCCCGCGCTGGTTGAGGGGCCGCATCTCTCGGTAATACGTGGGGTAGGAGGGCAGCCCGCTGCGGGCGCGCGCCAGGAACTCGTCCTCCGTCCGCGCCTGCGCCAGCGGGTTGCCCTGGCGCTCGCGTCCGATGGTCGTCGTGCGCTCGGTGGAGGCGGGGGCGACGCAGAAGGAGCCGGCGCCGTGGGTGGGGTAGACGTCCACGGCGTCGGGGAGGGCGAGCAGCTTCTCGCGGATGGTGTGGAAGAGCTGGCGGGCCAGGGGCTCGGCCAGGTCGGGGCCCAGCAGGTCGGTGCGGGCGGCGCCGCCCACGATGAGGGCGCCGCCGCTGAACAGGGCGGCGGGGCCCTTGCCTCCCGCCTCGGCCACGGTGAAGGAGATGTGCTCGGGGGTGTGTCCAGGCGTCGCCAGCACGCCGAGCGCTAGGCCCCGTCCCGCGCCTGTCGAAGGGTCGCCCAGGGGGATGCGGTCGCCCTCCACCAGCCGGCGGTGCTCGAAGGCCAGGCCGGCCTGGGCGCTGGCCCCGATGACGGCGCCGGTCCGGGCGGCCAGCTCGCGGGCGCCGGAGACGAAGTCGGCGTGGAGATGCGTCTCGAAGATCGCGACAACGCGCCAGCCTCGCCCTTCAGCGGCGCTCAGGTAGCGGCCGACGCTCCGGTCGGGGTCCACCAGCAGCGCATCGACGTCGGAAAGCCCAACCAGGTACGAGCTGTTGCCCAAGCCCTCGTGCACGAACGGGACCACGTTCATAGCGACACCTCCACCCGGGACGCCGCCGGGACC
>JACQGV010000236.1 GCA_016199375.1 Chloroflexota bacterium
CCTATGGACATATACGGGAGCTGGATATCCAGGCTAGGGTACACCCTCCTAAGAGTGGTCGAGAACCGCAGGAGCTCATCGCCCTCCCAGATGTTGCGATGCGGGAAGAGCTTCGTTTGCGTGACGAGCTCAAAAATGGACCAGGCGGCGAGAAGGATGCCTATGATGGTCAGCGTCTTCACAACCCGCGGGCGCTGGCTATCGGCCCCCGCCAAGGAGATGAACGCGAAGGCAAAGAGCCAGATCGTCAACGCGTTCCCGATGGCCCGCACCAGGGACGCCCCAGGCGCTTCCGAGGCCAGCGCCGACACTAACTGCCACGCCGCCAGCAGCAGCAAAAGCGTGAGCGTCCGCGGGGCCCCGTTTATGGCTAAGCGGCCAGAGCCCAGGGTGCGCAGGAAGAACAGCGCCACGAGCGCCACCATCGCCAGCCGCGGCAGGTCAAGGTTGAGGAGCCCCTGGGGGAGCCTGAACCCGATGCCTTGAGGCAACAGGACCGCCAGGCCGAGGAGTACCAGAGCCACCGTCGAGGCGCGCACGGCTAGCAGCGTCTCACGCAGGCAACCGCTTCACCGCACCTTGACAGGGGCCTCCTCCTCGATCAGCTCGCACATTCTTTCCAAGATCTTGGCCCAGGAGTTCTGCCGGGCCACTTCACGGTAGCGCCGGCTCTGCTCCTCGGTCAACGCCGCCTGGGAGCTGCGGATCGCGCCGGCGAACTCCGTCCCGCCACTGGCCAGGTTCACGACGTCGCCGAACTCCCGGTTGTACGCGACCAGCTCTGGCAGGGGCGTCGAAACAACCGGCTTCCCCAGGGCCAGGTATTCGTTCAGCTTGCCGGGGTAGGCAGAGGCCGTGTACTGGTCCAGGACGTAGGGTATCAGGCCGACATCGAAATAGCGGATGTACTTGGGAAGCTCGTGATGAGGCCTTTGCCCCAGCCAGTGGATATTGGCCAGGCCCCGCAGACGGCTCACGTCCCGCAGAATGGGGCCGATCATCACAAACTGCCAGGCCGGCAACTCCCGGGCCGCCGCCGCCAGCAGCTCCAGGTCCAGCCAGCGGTGAATGGAGCCGACGTAGCCGGCGACGGGCCCCGTGAAGCCTGCCAGCTCTGGCGGTGGCGCCTTCGCCTCCGCAGCTATGCCCTCGAACTCCTCCACATCTACGCCCGCCCGAAAAAGGTAGGCACGGGGCACGAACTGCCGGACGTGGTCCAACAAAGGAAGGCTGTTAGCGAAGGCAAGGTTGCTCCGGCGCATGAGCTCACGCGCCGCCCGCCCGATTCCGGCTATCGGCAGAGACGCCGTGGCGTCCCCCATGCACTGATAGACCACAAGGCGGGGGCGGACATGCTCAATGAGGGCCAGGGTCATTGGCGACGCCAGAAACGCCCAGACAAGAGGGTCGCCGAGCCCGACGCGGCGTAGCCAGGCATCCACGGCGCGGAACACGATCCGCTTGTTTAGGGTATTAGCCAGCCGCGAGTGCGGGAAGGGCAGAACCAGCGGTGAGTAGATGGTGAGATTGGGGTGGGGCTGCTGGGAGCGGGCACGAAAACCCAGGGCGGCTTTCAGGCGCGCCAGGGCGCGCTTCCAGTCAGCAGGCCTGATGTTGCGCAGGCCCGTGGTCTCCATGAACAGCACCTGGTTGCCCGCCTTGGCCAAGCGGTACATGATCTCCTGGTTAGGCTGCCAGGAGAACCCCCACTCAATAGTGGAGATGCAGATGATCGCCCGTCCCGAGAACACCCGCTCAACGCCTTCGTTTCAAAGTGTCTGCGCCCTGGAGAGCAGCGCCGACAGCCGTGGGCCAACCAGCCTCCCCCAGCCGCCGCAGTCTCGCCAGGCCCTCGCTCACAAGGGGCATCTGCCGCCCCAGGAGGCGCGTCACAGCATCGGTTCGTAGCGACATGTCCTTTGGTCGCTGGGCCTTGAAGGGGAACTCATCAACGCTGCTGGGCCGAATCCGACCGCTCGGGTATCCGAAGGTCTCTGCCAGCTTGAGGCCGAACTCGTACTTTGAGAGCCGCTCGCCCCCGGCTACGTGGAAAACGCCTGCGGTCCCCCTCTCAACCAGCTCCAGCAAAAGCTCGCCCAAGCTGTTGATCAGGATAGGGGTGAAGAACACATCGAGGAACATGTGCAGCTCGCGCCCCTCCTCCAGACCCCTGAGAACCCAGTCGCTGAAGGAGGGCCTTACCGGCGTCCCCCACCCAAAAAAATTGGTGCGGATGATCAGGGCGTCCGGGCACGCTTCCAGCACCGCCTGCTCGGCCTCCCACTTGGTCCTGGCGTAGACGTTGAGGGGAGCTGGCCTGTCCGCCTCCGTTCTCCAGGGCCTCGTGCCGTCGAACAGGTGATCGGTCGAGATGTGCACGAGCCTCACTCCGACCTCGCGGGCAACCGTCGCAACGTCCTGGGCGACCCCCACATTGAGCCGCTGCGCCAGCACCGGGTCGGCTTCGCATCCCTCCACGCTCGTCAGGCCCGCCGTGTGGATGACCACGTCGGGCTGGGTCTCCCGGAGCGCCGCCTCCCACTGGCCCGGCGTCGCCAGGTCCATCCCCAGCGACTGGACACCGTCCAGGCGCACAGGATGGGCATGATAGCACCCGCTGACCTGAAAGCGCTCTCTGGCCTGCAGGGCGATGTTCAGCCCGAGGAGCCCGCTGATTCCGGTGATGAAGAGCTTCACGGCGTCAGGCGCCCGGCGCCAGAATGCCGCGGCGTTCCAGGATCGCCGCGAAGCGCTCATTGGGATCGCCGTCCAGCCGGTAGAACATCGCCTCCAGCGCCTGGGGCCAGCAACGGCGTAGCTCGTTCAGCCGCTCGTCTCCTCGGGCGACCCCGCGCATGGCCTCCCCTAGCTCGCCCTGGTTGCTCACCATAAGAGCAGCCGCCTTTATCTCCGTCATGGACTTGGCATCCAACACTGACTTGCTCTCGAAAACGATGGGCACCACGCCCAGCACTATCGCCTCTAAGCATACAGTGGAACCAGCCAGAATAACGGCGTCGGAGACAGACATGTAGTCGTAGAGAGGCGCGTCAACAGGCAACACCCGGTAGTCCCCGCCCGCTAGCCGGGGCACTACCAGCCTCTGGAACTCCCGGTCCATCGGCAACGCCGGATGGCCCTTGAACACGATGCAGGGGCGCTCGTCGAGGCCCTCCAGGGCGAGAGCCAAAGCAGCTAAAAGGCCCCGCGATTCCCCGGAGACCACGGATGTCATGACCAGGAATACCTTCTTCGACGCCGGCAGGCCCAGCTTCTCCCGGATGGCAGCCCTGTCCTCCCGCTCGCGCAGATAGCGCAGCAGGCGCGCATAGCGCACCGGGCCACACACATCTAGGGATTCGCTGGCGAAGCCATTCCGCGCCATCACATCGCGGGCGTACGTGCCGGTGGTCAACAAGGTGTCCGGAAGCGGCATGTGGCTGGGGTCGGAGCCGTTTGATCTGTAATGGGCTATCTCACCAGGCGGGAAGAAGTGGGAAAGATAGTTCCTGCCAAATGTAGAATGCTGGAAGGCAACGGCCCGACTGCGGCCGCGCACCCCGTAGAGCACGGCTTTCTCGAACGGCTGGAACTCAACCCGATAGACCAACGCGCGCGTCGGTAGCCGCGCGGTCAGGGCTCCCATCCCCCTCATCAAGAGCAGGTCCAGAAAGAACTCCGAGCTGGTCATAGACCGGTAGACCTCTTTGACCACCAGCGGCGCGATGTCGAAGCCCTCGAAGGTTGCGCGCAGTCGCCTCGCGAGGAAGAAGCGGAGCCGCAGCAGCCGCGCCAGATGCGTGGGCGACAGGAGGGAGAGGCTGTCTCGCGGGCCTATGGTCCGTTGCAAGGGGACCACGTTCAAGCGCTGCCAGACCTCGTTGATGTCACGGCGCCTCCGCCAGAGCTCGAACGGACTCAAGGTGAGCCAGACCGCATAGTGAACGGGCCCCCGGCGGCTCAGCTCGGCAGGCAGTAGCTCGAAGAACCTCTCGCGGGCGTGCGCCCCGTAGGGGCTATTCCACCAGACGGGATAAAAGCTGAAGAAGACGATGGACGCCTGCGCGCCGGGGCGCCATTTCCCGGTGCCCGTCAGGTGCAGAATCGCCCAGCTCAGCAGGTGGAGGGCAAATGCCCGGCTGAGCCTGACGAGGTATCTCAGCAGAACAGAATCCTCCAGCCACGCTCGGGCGGAGAATGACCGCAGCCGCCGGGCAGCCGCCGGCTGGATGAGCCTCACGGGCGCCGGTAGCGAGGCGCCGTCGCGCACTGCCCGCGCGAGCCGCCCGTCCGCCAGGGAGAGCCAGACCTCAGCGTAGCTGCCATGGGACACCACGGCCCTTATCAAAGCCAGGAAATAGAGCTGGTTCACGAGCGGCCCGCGCAGGGGGCTCTTCTCCGAGATTTCGAGGAACCACCAGAGGTTCGCCCGGGGCGCTGCGAAGAGGTCGAGCAAGGTGCCAGCC
>JACQGV010000004.1 GCA_016199375.1 Chloroflexota bacterium
GGCTATGCCCGAGGCCGCGCGGACTGCCTCGCGGAAGGTGACGCGGCGCCAGGGCTGGCCGAAGTCGATCGTCTGGTCTCCGCGTGGTTCGACAGGCTCACCACGAACGGGAATGGTGGGCTCACCACGAACGGGAATGGTGGGCTCACCACGAACGGAAGGAGCAGGCTCACCACGAACGGGAATGGTGGGCTCACCACGAGCGGAAGGAGCAGGCTCACCACGAGCGGGAATGGTGGGCTCACCACGAGCGGAAGGAGCAGGCTCACCCTCGCCCCTATGCTCTGAGGGGGGCCCCTGGGCTCGGCGCAGCTCGCTGGGCACTTCTATCCGGGTTGTCCCCAGGGCTTCTTTGGTGACGTAGGCCAGCAGCTCCTCCACCATCGCCATCACGTCCAGGTAGCTGGCGTAGGCCTCGTAGCTCTCCAACAGGGTGAACTCGGGGTTGTGCTTGAAGGAGATGCCCTCGTTGCGGAAGACGCGGCCGAGCTCGTAGACCTTGTCGAAGCCGCCGATGATCAGGCGCTTCAGGTACAGCTCGGTGGCGATGCGCAGGTAGAGGTCGCGGTCCAGGGCCTCGTGGTGGGTGACGAAGGGCGTGGCGTGGGCGCCGGCGGCGACGGGCACCAGGACCGGCGTCTCGACCTCCAGGAAGCCGCGCCCGTCGAGGAAACGCCGGATGGCTGAGATAACCCGTGAGCGCAGCAGGAAGACCGCGCGCACCTCCTGGTTGGCGATGAGGTCCAGGTAGCGCTGGCGGTAGCGCTTCTCGGTGTCGCGCAGGCCATGCCACTTCGCCGGCAGGGGTAGCAGCGCCTTGGCGAGGATGGTGTAGCGGCTGACGGCGACGGTGGGCTCGCCGGTGCGGGTGCGGAAGAGAGTGCCGGTGGCGCCCAGGAAGTCGCCCAGGTCCAGCTCCTCCAGGAGCCTGTAGGCAGCGTCGCCGATGGCTTCGCGGCGGATGTGGAGCTGGACCTTGCCGGAGCCGTCGCGCAGGTCCAGGAAGGCGGCCTTGCCCATGGCCCGGTGCGCGGTGATGCGGCCCGCCACGGTGACCTCTGCCTCCGCGCTCTGGGCTGCGCCCAGCAGCTCGACGGCCTGGCGTGCCGTGTGGGTGCGCTGGAAGCGAGCGGGATAGGGGTCTATACCCTGCTCGCGGAGGCGGCGCAGCTTGGCGAGGCGCTGGGCCTCGATGTCGCTCAGTTCAGGCATAGCGAAGAGATTCTACCGCACGGCCAGCAAAAAAGGCCCCTGCTGGGGCCTGGGGAGGGGCGGTCGCGGCTACTTGATCCGGGTGATGATGAGCTTCACAATTCCGCCGGGGGCTATAATCTCCACCCCTTCTCCCACCTTGCGGCCCAGGAGGGCTTGGCCCACGGGGGAGGCGTTGGAGATCTTGCCCTTGGCCGGGTCGGCCTCGACGCTCCCCACCAGCTCGTACTCCTCAGTCTTGCCGTCGGGGCGCTTCACCGTGACGACGGAGCCCAGGTCAACCCGGTCGCCGCCGGCTGGGTGCTCCACCACGTGGACATCCTTCAAGAGCCTCTCCAGCTCCAGGATGCGCCCTTCCACGAAGGCCTGCTCGTTCTTGGCGTCCTCGTACTCGGCGTTGTTGACGGTGCCGCCGGCCTCTTTGGCGCGCCGCAGGTCCTCCGCCACTTGGGGCCGCCGTGCTGTGCGCAGGTGGTCGAGCTCGGCCTGCAGGCGGGCCAGCCCCTCGCGGGTTAGGTAGACTTGCTTCTCGGGCATCGGACGCGTCCCTGGCAGCAAAAAACGACTGGGGTGACCACTACCCGCAGCCGCCTGTCTGCCGGATTATAGGCACGGCCCGCTGGCTTGTAAAGGCCTGCGAGTCCAGGTGGGCGCCCGCTGGGTCAGGCCGTTACATATTTCTGGGGCTCTTTGTCGAAGCTCTGCTTGCAACCGGTAGCGCAGAAGTAATAGGTCTTGCCGCGATAGTCGGACCTGGCGGCCGCCGCGCTGGGGGAGACCTCCATCTTGCAGACCGGGTCTATTACCTTTTGCTCCTGGGGTTTCTTGCCAAAGGGCCAGATTCTCATGGCTTGCCTCCTCCTAAGACTAGGCGCCTTTCGCTTCTAGGGGAGCAGGGGCCCGACGCTTCTAGGTGCGTCGGCTCAGCCGAGGTCGCGCCGCAGCGCCTCGAACTGCTCCTTGGTGATCTCGCCCCGGGCGTAGCGGGCCTGCGCTATTTCAAGAGGGCTGCGCTCCCTCGGTCCCGCGCCGCCGCTCACTGCCCGCACGGCCCAGATAATCAGGGCGATGACGGCGCCCCAGAAGAGGAGCATCGTGACCATACCCATGGTCATCCAGGCCCATCCCCAGCCGCCCATTCCGTACCACATGACTGCCTCCTAGTCCAGCGGGAACTGGTCGGGCGCCTCGTCGAAGCGCCTCTTGCAGCCGAGCGAGCAGAAGTAGACTGTGCGTCCGGCGTGCTGGCTGGTGCCGGCGGCACTGTCACGGGTGATCACCATGCCGCACACCGGGTCGCGGGCGCTCTCTGCCTCAGAGACGGCGGCAGGGGCGCCGACGGCGCTGGGCAGAGCCCTCTGGGAAGGGCCGCGGGCGCCGCTCAGCCAACGGCGCAGCAGGGGGGCGAAGGTTGGCATCAGGACGATCATGGCCAGCAGGAACACCCAGGCCGCCCCGCCGTAGCGGGCCACGGCGTCGCCCGGCGCCGAACGCGGCGCAAGGAGGACGAAGGCTGAGGCCAGGGCCAGGGCTATCCCGGTGTAGATGACGGCGCTGAGCCAGGCGGCGGCGCGCGCACTCAGTCCCATCGCTGGCCTCACTTGGCGGCGCCGCTGGGCAGCGGCACCCGCGCGGGCGCCTCGGCGGCCTCGCCGCGGGCCGGCGTCCCGCCCTTGCCCACCGAGGGCCTGAAGCCCCGCATCAGGAGCGTGTTCATGGTCACGGAGAGGGAGCTGGTGGCCATGAAGAATGCCGCCAGCTCCGGGCCGACCACCAGTTGGAAGAAGGGGTAGAGGAGCCCCGCGCCGATGGGGATGCCGGCGGTGTTGTAGGCGAAGGCCCAGAACAGGTTCTGCTTCACCTTGCCCATGGTGGCGCGGGCGATCTGGATGGCAGCGGCCACGTCCCGGGGGTCGTCTTTGATCAGGATGACGTGGCCCGTCTCCTTGGCCACATCGGTGCCGCTGCCGATGGCGATGCCCACGTCGGCCTGGGCCAGGGCCGGCGCGTCGTTGATGCCGTCCCCCACCATGGCCACCACCCGGCCCATCTCCTGCAGCCTCCGCACCTCCAGGAC
>JACQGV010000238.1 GCA_016199375.1 Chloroflexota bacterium
TAGGCATGGCCCGACTTCCAAAGATTCTTCAGATTCTTCGCTTGCTCAGGGTGACACCACCGTCACACCTTAGTCTACACCCAGCCGCTCCCGCAGGGCGTCCACCAGCCCCGCGATGGGCACCCGCACCTGCTGCATGCTGTCGCGGTCGCGGATGGTGACCTGCTGGTCGCTCTCCACGGTCTGGAAGTCTACAGTGACGCACAGGGGCGTGCCGATCTCGTCCTGGCGGCGGTAGCGGCGCCCGATGCTCTGGGCGTCGTCGTACTCGGCGGCAATGCCGGCGCGCCGGCACAGGTCGAAGACCTCCCGCGACTGGGGCCGCAGCTTCTCGTTGCGCGACAGCGGCAGCACCGCCACCTTGACGGGCGCCAGCGCCGGGTGCAGCCGCAGGACCACCCTCGGCTCCTCCTTGCCCTTGGCGTCGGGCGCCGCGTCCTCGGCGTAGGCGTCGGCCAGGAAGGCCAGGGCGGTCCGGTCCACGCCTCCCGAGGGCTCGATGACGTAGGGGATGTAGTGCTCCTTGGTCTCGTCATCGAAGTACTCCAGCCCCTTGCCGGAGTGCTGCTGGTGCTGTTTGAGGTCGAAGTCGGTGCGGTTGGCGATGCCCTCCAGCTCGCCCCAGCCCCAGGGGAAGAGGTACTCGATGTCGTAGGTGTCCTTGGCGTAGTGGGACAGCTCGTCCACGGCATGCTGGCGCAGGCGCAGGCGCTCCCTGCGCATCCCGAGCTTGAGGTACCAGTTGAAGCGCTCCTGGAGCCAGTGCTGGTGCCACTCCTCGTCGGTGCCGGGCTTGCAGAAGAACTCCAGCTCCATCTGCTCGAACTCGCGGGAGCGGTAGGTGAAGTTGCGGGGGTTGATCTCGTTGCGGAAGGCCTTGCCGATCTGGGCGATGCCGAAGGGGATGCGCTTGCGGGAGGAGGCGAGGACGTTCTGGAAGTTGACGAAGATGCCCTGGGCGGTCTCGGGGCGCAGGTAGACCTGGGCGGCCTCGTTCTCCACCGGGCCCACGAAGGTCTTGAACATCAGGTTGAACTGGCGCGCCTCGGTGAACTGGCCCACGGCGCCGCAGGCGGGGCAACGGTCCTCCTCGATATGGTCGGCGCGGAAGCGGCCCTGGCAGGCCTTGCAGTCCACCATGGGGTCGGTGAAGCCCGCCACGTGGCCGCTGGCAGCCCAGACCTGGGGGTGCATGAGGATGGCGGCGTCCAGCCCCACCACGTCGTCGCGCTCCCGGACCACGGCGCGCCACCAGGCGTCCTTGATGTTGCGCTTGAGCTCGACGCCCAGCGGGCCGTAGTCCCAGGTGCCGTTGAGGCCGCCGTAGAGGTCGGAGCCGGGGAAGATGTAGCCCCGGCGCTTGCACAGGGAGACCAGCTTCTCCATGTCCAGAGCCTGCCCTGAGCTTGCCGAAGGGGGGTTGCGCTCGCTGTCGTTCAACGTTCCTCCACTACCCCGCAAATGTCTCCGCCGCACCGAGGCTATAATACGAGCGTCAGTGTACCGGACGGGGAAGGCCGCTGCCACTACCAGCCCGGCCTCCGATTTGACAAAAGTAGGGCACTGATATAATATCGAGCTAATCGAGTTCTTTAGTCAACAAACCCTGCCTAAAGGAGCGTCCCATGGCCAGGCGAAATCCCAACATCCTGCCGGTGGTCCCGCCCCTCGCCGAGAAGGCGGTCGGCAAGGGGATCATACCCTACATCCCCGCGGAGATAGACAACTTCGAGCGCGAGGTGCGCGCCTTCCAGGCGGGCGAGTACGAGGACCCCAACGAGTTCCGCGCCTTCCGCCTCCAGCACGGCACCTACGGCCAGCGCCAGCCCGACAACCAGATGATGCGAGTGAAGATACCGTTCGGGGGCCTGACCGCCGAGCAACTGGACGCGCTGGGCGAGGTAGCCGAGCGCTACACACCCCTGGGCCGGGGCCATGTGACCACCCGCCAGAACATCCAGTACCACTTCGTCCAGCTCGCCGATACGCCGGCGGTGATGCGGCTGCTGGGCTCAGTCGGCCTCACCACCCGCGAGGCCTGCGCCAACACCGTCCGCAACGTCACCGCCGACCCCCTGGCTGGCGTCGCGACGGACGAGGTCTTCGATGTCACTCCCTACGCGGCCGCCTACGCCCGGCTCTTCGTCCGCAACCCGGTCTGCCAGCGGCTGCCGCGCAAGTTCAAGACCGCCTTCTCCGGCAGCCCGGCCGACCGCGGCCTCATCCCCATGCATGACCTGGGCTTCCTGGCCCGGCTGAAGGATGGCAAGCGGGGCTTCAAGATGGTCGTCGGCGGCGGCACCTCGACCGTGCCGCGCAAGGCCCCGACGCTATTCGAGTTCGTCCCTGTGGAGGACTATCTCGTGGTCTCGGAAGCCGTGCTGCGGGTATTCGACCGCGACGGCGAGCGCAAGAACCGCAACAAGGCGCGGATCAAGTTCCTGGTGGACAAGATCGGCATTGACGAGTTCCGCCGCCGCGCGGAAGAGGAACTCAAGGGGCCCTGGGCCCAGGAGCTCCGCGCCCAGAACCTCGACCCCTTGTTCGACGTCCCCCAGGAGGAGCTGGAGGCCCCCGCTCCGCGCCCCGGCATCGCCACGACGACCTCCACGCCGGACTTCGAGGCCTGGCGGCTCACCAACGTCCGGCCCCAGAAACAGCCCGGCTACGCCGCCGCCTATGTGACGCTGCCCCTGGGCGACCTCTCCGCCCAGCAGTTCCACGACGTGGCCGACATCTGCCGCAAGTACGCCGGCGGGCGGCTGCGTACCACGGTCCAGCAGAACGTGGTGCTGCGCTGGGTGCCCCAGGGCCTCCTCCCCGACCTCTACCAGGCCCTGCAGGCCGCCGGCCTGGGCCAGCCCGGGGCCGAGACCATCGCCGACGTCACCTCCTGCCCGGGCGCCGATAGCTGCAGCCTGGCGGTCACGGCCTCCCGTGGCCTCGCCGCCAGCCTCTCCCAGACCATCACGGCTCTCGAGCTCAAAGACCCCCAGCTCAACCGCTTGCAGATCAAGATCAGCGGTTGCCCCAATGGCTGCGGCCAGCACCACATCGGAAGCATCGGCTTTCAGGGCGCCTCCTTCCATGCCGACGGGCGCCAGGTGCCGGCCTACGACGTCTTTGTCGGCGGCGGCATCCTGAGCGAGCAGGTGGCCCGCTACGGGCAGCGGGTGGGCAAGGTCGCAGCCAGGCAAGCTCCCCAGGCCCTCAAGAGCGTCCTCTACGCCTATCTGCAGCAGCGCCAGGGGCCGGAGAGCTTCGAGGCCTGGGTGGACCGGGTGGGTGTGGGCCGCCTCAAGACGTTGATCGCGCCCTTCGCCAGCGTCAAGCCCCTAAGCGAGGAGCCCGACACCTACATGGACTGGGGGCAGCGCAAGCTCTACCAGGTGGAGCGCGGCGAGGGCGAGTGCGCCGGGGTCATGGTCTGAGGCCGCGCTGGTGCACTGCTTGTAACCGAATAAAACATGAAGTAGTCCCGAAATCCTAAGGCTCATGGTTCGACAGGCTCACCATGAGCGGA
>JACQGV010000240.1 GCA_016199375.1 Chloroflexota bacterium
GCCAGGTCCTTGGTGACGGTGGAGCCCTTCAGCTCCGCCCCCGTGACCATGAACATCCTCTCTCCTGCGGGGACCGCGACCTTGCCGACCTTCCCCTCCACGCTGGTCAGCTTGCCCTGGAGGCCAGCGACGTTCTGCTCGGCAGCAGCGATCTTGTCCTCCAGGGGTTTCGTGTTGGCGCCGCAGGCTACGGCCAGCAACGCCACGGCGCTCACCCCTGCTACCAGATAGCTCAGACGCTTGTTCATAGACATCCCCTTTCTTACCGCCGGCCACGGGCGCCGGCCTCTACTCCGACATGTTTTGTACCATGGGGGCCTGTTACAGCTCCGTAACAAGGCAGGGGCGCGCCGTAACAAGTCCGTTACAACGGGGAAAGAGGGAGGGGAGCGCGCGCGCTCCCCTCCCTCTTTCCAGTTGGCTAGCGCCTAGCCGGGGCCGCCCAGGAGGTAGCCGATGCCGGGCACAGTCGCGATGTAGCGCGGGTGCTGGGGATCGTCCGCCAGCTTGTGGCGGAGGCGCCACACCGTCACTCGGAGCACCTCGTGCTCGCCTCGATAGCCAGCTCCCCAGACGCTCTCAAGAATGTCGTCCTGGGTGACCGTTTTGCCAGCGTGGGACGCCAGGTAGTGGAGCAGCCGGTATTCCGTCGGTGAGAGGCGGACCTCCTGGCCCCGGACGGTCACCCGGCGGGTCGGAAAGTCCACGCGGAGGTCGCCCAGGGTGAAGCTGGTCTCCTGGCTCGGGGCCTCGGCGAGGTGGGCGCGACGGAGCACAGCCTCCACCCGCGCCAGGAGCTCCTGGGCAGAGAAGGGCTTCGCCACGTAGTCGTCGGCGCCCAGGCGCAACCCCTTGACCTTGTCTTCCTCGGCGCCCCGGGCGGTGAGCATGATGATGGGCACCATAGAGACCTCGCGGATGCGCTGGCAGACCTCGAAGCCATCCAGGCCGGGGAGCATGACATCCAGGACCACCAGGTCTGGGGCGTGGTTGGCCAGGGAGGCCAGGGCCTCCTCGCCGGTGGCGGCGCAGGTCACACGGTAGCCTGCCGCCTCCAGGTTGAACCGGACCAGGCGCAGGTAGCGCGGCTCGTCGTCAACCACCAGAATCAGCTCTTGGGCCACCGAGCATTCCCCTTCACTGCGAACCGCTGGCCCCCGGCGCTAAGCTTCGGCTGCTGACTGCGCTACCAGGGGAAGCGTGAGCAAGAATGTGCTCCCCTTGCCGGGGCTGCTTTCTACGCTCAGCCTGCCGCCGTGGGACTCGACTATGCCGCGGCAGATTGTCAGGCCCAGGCCGGTGCCCCGGGCCTTCCGGCGCCGCGAGTTGTCCCCCCGGTAGAAGGGCTCGAAGACCCGTTCCAGCTCCTGGGCGGGGATGCCATCGCCGTGGTCCCTGACGCTTACGAGGGCCTGGCCATCTTCGACGGTCGCGGTCACCTCGATCCGAGAGCCGGGGTCCGAGTAGCGGGCGGCGTTGTCCAGCAGGTTGTGGAGCACCTGCTCGATCCTGGCGGGGTCTGCGAGCACCTGGACCTCTTCCGTCGGAAGTCTGGCCTCGAGAACATACCCGGCCTGCTGCAGGCCGGCCGAGGCCTTCTTCAGCGGGCCCTCCAGGAGCTCCCTCAGGCCGATGGCCGTCTTGTTCAGCGGGAAGCCGCCAGCCTGGAGGCGGGAGGCGTCCAGCAGCTCGTCGATCATGCGCTGGAGCTTGCCAGACTCCTCGGCGACGATCTTCAGGAACTCCTGCCGAGTCGCCGCGTCAATGGCGATGTCGTCCCGGAGCAGCGTCGTGGCGTACCCCTTGATGAAGCCCAGGGGCGTCCGCAGCTCATGTGAGATGGCGGAGATGAACTCGGCCTTCATCCGGTCGAGCTCCCGCTGCGCCTGCACCCGGCCCAGTTCGCCCAGCAGGCGGGTGTTTTCGATGGCGACGGCTATCTGGTTGCAGATGGCTTCAAGGGTCACCCTGTCTTCGGTGCTGGGCGGGGCGCCGTGGCTGCGGGAGAGGGAGAGGACACCGAGGACCCCTTTCGAGGACTTCAGGGGTAGTATCGCCATGACACGGGCCTGGGGCGCCTGGCACGCTGGCCTGAGGTGCTGGTTCTCTTCAGGTGTCAGGTAGACCGGGGTGCCATGAGAGGCCACCTGCCCACAGGGACACTGGTCGAGGCCTATCGCCTGGTTCATACAGGGAAAACTGGAATACTCTCCCAGGGCAGTGGCCACAGCCAGCCGGTCGCCACCGCCGTCCACCAGGCGGATGGCGGCCGCTTCCATCCGGGTGTGCTCCAGGACCACATCCAGGCAGCGGCTCAGCATATCCTCGCGGTCGCGGGCCTCGTTGGCGGCCGTGGCCACTGCGGAGACCGCGGCCAGTTGGCGGTTCCGGGCCGTCAGCTCTTCCGTGCGCTGGGCGACCTTCACCTCCAGCTCTTCGCCCCACGTGCGCACCCGCTCCAGGGAGGCCTTGAGCTGGGCTCGCATCGCCTCCAGGCTCGCGCCCAGCACCCCGATCTCCCCGCCCTCGCCGATGTGGACGGGCTCTGCGAGGTTGCCCGACGCCATCCGTCGGGCCGCCCCGGTGAGAGTCCGCACCGGGCGGACCAGGAGACGGGCTCCTAGCAGCGTCAGGGCCCACAGCGCCCCCAGGGAAAGGGCCCCCATGATGATGATGTTGTTGCGGAGCCGGGCCACCGGCGCGAAGGTCTCCCGGTCGGTGCCGCCTACCGCCACGCCCCAGGCAGCGCCGGGGACGGGCGCAAAAGCCATGACATGCTGGACCTGCCGCCTGGCGCCCGCGGGCGCGTGCCAGGGAGAGTAGGGGACGTTCTCCACCGCTGCCGTCTCGGACTGGAACATCCTGAGGTAGAAGCCCAGGTGCTCTCCCGGCTGGAGGAACCCACCATAATCGGTAGAGGCGATGATGAGACCGCGGCCATCCACCAGCTCCGCGTGCCCCGTATCACCCAGATCCCGGGCATGCTGCAGGGCGCCCACCACGTCAACGCTGGCCATGTGGATGAGGCCGCTAAGCATGGACATGAGGGTGCCATCCGGCCCCAAGATGGGCACAGTCAAGGCCACGGCGGGCTGGCCCGTGGAGGGGTCAATAAAGGGGGCAGACACGCTGCGGCGCCCACTTTCCTTGACCCTGCTAATGTGAGCCTCACTGGAGAGATCGGTGCCCCGTGGCAGCTTGTCAGGCGGCTCAGACAGCACTACGCGGCCCTGGGCGTCCAGAAAATAGATCCCCAGGGAGAGCGTCCCCACGCGGCCGTAGGCGTGGGCCAGCATATGGTACTCCTCGGCCAGATTGGGGGCCCGGGGATCGAAGGCTGCGAACTCAGTGGCCTTCTCCAGCTCGTGGAAGCCCCGCGCCACGAGGCGGTCTATTTCGCGGGCTGCCATCTGGGCAACGACCAGCCGCTCCTGGAGAATGCGGTTGGTGCTGTCGTTCACCGCGCGCAGGCTGAGCAGGCTGAAGATGGCGAACAGGACCAGGAAGCCCAGGGTGGCCGCGATCACGAGCCTCGGCCACAGGTTCAACCGTTGGAAGTCACCTAGTATCTTCAGGAAGAACACTGCTCTTGCCACTCGATCCCCAGCCCGCCACGGCCGCCAGCATCCAACTCCTTATGGTATTGTAGGGCTTGTGCCATAGACCGTGCGCCTAGCACTAGCCGCATTCCCACGGGCAAGCACCTCACTGACCGTAGCTGCGGCCTCGACAACAGCGGCTGATGAGGGTTGCCCATCCGCTCTAGTGAACCTTGACCATGACACCCTGCAATGGGTGTGGCAGCGTCGCCAGGGGAACTCTGCATAGTGTACAGCGGTCTGACAGGAGCTCGCTTGCCAGGAGCGATTTGGCAGGATCGGTTCCGCCGCCTCGGGCTGCAGCGGCGGATTATGCTCTATGTCGCCATAGGCCTGGCGCTCATGTTCACGATTGGCGCTTATGTGGGCCTCCTGGCCATCAACCAGGCGACAGACCTGGTATACCGGGAACGTCTAGGCACCGCATACACCACCGCCACAGCACTAGACAACAACCTCCAAGCGCTTGCCCATCATGTAGGCTCCGTGCGCAGCCGCTTGTTGAAAGCCAATTCGCGCCAGGAGTGGGGGGAGGCCTGTAGTGACCTCTTTGCCCAGCTGTCGGACTCCAGTGCATTCGCGTTCGTGCGTGCGCAAGGCCTATGGCTTATCGACCAGGGAGGTGAGGTCCAGTTTGCTTTCCCAAGTCCGGTCGAGTTGGTGCCGAACTCTCTTCCGGTCGGCACCCAGCAAGCCTTCCACGAGCCACCCTTCTTGCACCCCGCCGTCTCTTCCGTAAGCCCGCAGTTTGGCACCCTCATGGTGCCGGTCAAAGACGACGCCGGGATCGTGCGCTGGACAGTTGCTCTCGACCTAGCCGCCCTGAGCCGAGATGAACCCTATTTTTTGTCCCCCTCCAGCACGGCCCAGGGGTCAGCGGCTTCAGGAGGGCCGTCAAACGTTTATGGCTTGGAGGTGCTGAGCCCAGACGGTAGAGTAGCCTTGACTAGAAAAGGAGGGACCCCGCCTGGCAACGTTAGCCCCCACTTGTATATCCTTCAGGGACACGCGGCGCAACCCCGTGGGCCATTTGTCTTCCTGCATCGGCCGAAGAAAGGGGAAAAGTTCCCCCCCCCACGTGATCGCTGTGGCCCCTCTGACCTCCGGACCCTACGTAGCGATCCTGGAACAGCGGGCGGATGTGGCCCTGGCGCTGCCGCTGCGACTGCGCCAGCGCCTTATACTGTTTGAGAGCCTTGGTTTTATGGTCACAATGCTGGTGGCCTGGGTAACCACTCGCCACGTCGTTAAACCGACGGAACGCCTGACCACGGCGGCCCAGCGTATTGCCGCGGGTGAGGTTGAAGCGCCCATCAACGTGGCTGCCCAGGACGAAATCGGCACCCTGGCCGAAAGCCTGGAAATCATGCGGTTGCGCTTGCAGGCCTGGGGATCGGAGCTGGAGAAGCAGGTCCGGGAACGGACCTCCGAGCTAGAGGAAAGAAACCGCCAGTCGCGGTTGCTCTACGAAACGCTTCAGAGCCACGAGAGACAACTGCGCTCTCTCCTGGGGAAGGTGCTGGGGGCTCAAGAAGATGAGCGCAAGAGAGTATCACGGGAACTTCACGACGAGATTGGGCAGGCCCTCTCAGCCTTAACCATGGGCCTGGAGCGACTGGAGGATGCCCGGCCTGAGCAGTGGGTCAACTTGATGGACCAAGTGGAGAGACTTAGAGAGCTGGCGAAGGGAACCCTCGGCGACCTGCGCCGGTTGACCGTGGCCTTACGGCCCGCAGCGCTGGACGACCTGGGCCTTGTCCCAGCCATTCGCCGGTATGCGGAACTTTACCTCGGAGATGCTGGGGTAGACTTCGATGTCCAAGAGGAGAATGCCGGTAGCCGGCTTGATCCCTCTCTGGAGACAGTTATTTACCGCGTAGTGCAGGAGGCCATCAACAATGTCGCCCGGCATAGTCAGGCCACGCGGGCGAAGATAAACCTTAGTTCCCGGGGCGACACTTTCGTCGCCACAGTGGAGGACAACGGGCGCGGGTTCGATCCGCTCGTTACGAGGGAGGGCGTGGGACTACAAGGAATGCGGGAACGGGCGTCCCTGGCGGGTGGACAGCTTACCCTTGACAGCCAGACCGGCCACGGTACGAGAGTCCGCCTGCAGCTGCCGCTGACAGGCAAGGTAGGATTACTGCGAGATGCCTAAAACCAGGGTGTTGTTAGTAGACGACCACGCCGTCTTTAGGATGGGTGTGCGAGCCTTGTTACAGGGGCAGGAGAGCTTCGACGTAGTGGGAGAGGCCGCAAGTGGGCACGAGGCCCTAGCGGAAGCCAAGCGCCTGCAGCCTGACATTGTTCTGATGGACATAACACTGCCTGACATGAACGGCCTGGAGGCCATGGTGCAGATCAAAGCGGGAGTGCCCGCAACCCGGGTGGTGATCCTGACAATGCACGAGGACAAGGATTACTTCTTTCGGGCGCTCCAGGCTGGGGCCTCCGGCTATGTGGTCAAGGGCGGCGATTCAGAAAACGTCCTGGCAGCCTTGCGCGCCGTAGAGGGCGGAGGCGTATACCTGTACCCTTCTTTGGCCAAGTCCCTCGTCACTGAGTACGTCGGAGACACAGAGAGCCCCCAGGTAAGAGGCCTCAGTGCCCGGGAATTAGAGGTGCTGCGCTTCATCGCCGAGGGGCTGACCAACAAGGAGATAGCTTCCCGGCTGGTCCTGAGCATCACCACTGTCGAGACCTACCGCACCCGGATCATGGAGAAGCTAGGGCTTCACACTGTAGCTGAACTCGTCCGCTACGCGGTTCGCAAGGGCATCATCCGGCCCTAAGCCGTCCTTGGATTCCCTCAGGCCCTGTCCCCACAGTACATGTTTGTCCCCTTCCCAGATGACCATTTGTCCCCGGCGGCCGTGGTGGCAATGCCCCCAAAGTAATGATTCCCCGTGCTGCCCCATCTGTAACCATGGAGCAGGGATTCCCGGGTCGGTTCTCGCTGGTGAGGCGCGCTGGTTCACTTCCGTGTCTGGCTTGCCAGGGGTCAGGGGTGCGAGATGGGTCCTGGAGCTGAGGTAAGAACTCTGGTGGTGGACGACTCAGCGAGCATGCGGGCAGCCATCAGGGATACGCTCAGAACTATAGATGGGTGCGCCATCGTGGGTGAGGGAGCGAACGGAGTGGAGGCGCTAGAGCTGGCCCGAGCCCTCCGCCCAGACTTGATCGTGATGGATGTTCACATGCCCCTCATGGGCGGCCTGGAGGCGCTACGTCTTGTGAAGATGGAGGCGCCGGGCACGCAGGTGGTGCTGGTCACCAGCACGCTCGAGCCGGAGGTGCGCGAGGCGGCTCTGAAGTACGGGGC
>JACQGV010000237.1 GCA_016199375.1 Chloroflexota bacterium
GCATCACCTGCGGGCGCTGGCGGAGGCCGGCCTCGTCCGCCTGGGAGGATGCGGCGACGGCGACCTGGCCGCTGTTCGTGGCGCCATCCTGTCGCTGCTGGCAGACCCGGAGGCACGCGCGGCAATGAGCGCGGCAGGCCAGCGGCTGGTGGACGGCCAGGGGGCGCTGCGGGTCGCCCGCGCGATCCTGGCGGAGGTTGGTGGCGGAGGGCGCCCACAAGGATTGCCGTCATGACAGAGGGGCAAAAGGAGATGCAGCGCCCGTTCCTGGTAGGCCAGAAGCTACTCTTGCGTCCGCTGGAGGAGTCCGACGTGAGCGAGGAGTACGTCGGGTGGCTCAACGACCAGGAGGTGACACGCTACCTGGAGACGGGCAAGTTCCCCGCGACCCTCGAGACGGTGCGCAAGTATCTGGAGCGCTTCCAAGGTAGCGCCACGGACGTTATCCTTGCGATCGTTGATCGTGGGACTGGCCAACACGTCGGGAACGTCACCCTCAATCACATCAATTGGGTCCATCGCACGGCGGACACCGGCCTGATGATCGGCCGCAAGGACTTCTGGGGGAAGGGCTACGCTTTCGAGGCTTGGAGCCTGATCATTGAGTACGCTCTCCAGCGTCTGGGCCTGCGCAAGATCGTCGCCGGGGTTGTGGATGGCAATGCCGCCAGCCTCGCGACGCTCCAGAAGCTGGGCTTCCAAATCGAGGGCCGCCTGCGCGCCGAGCACTGGGTGGACGGAGAGTTCCGGGACGCGCTGAGGCTGGGGCTGCTGCGCGATGAGTTTTACAAGTCGCGCGGGGGCAAGGCAGCGCGGCAGTGAAGGCGATAGTCTTTGAGCAGCTAACCTCCCTCTACTGGACGGCGGTCTGGTGGTATCGCCTGCGGCGCTATCGGGTCTACTACCTGCAAAAATCGCCGGGCCGGCGGCTAGGAGCCTGGCTTGTCCGCCAGGAGGCTGGCGGGGGTGTCCGCCTTCTGACCCTGCGGGAGCCGCTCTACAAGTGGAACAACCCCGCCGCCGACGCGGCCTTCGAGGCCACCGAGGCCCAGTACCATGCTCGCTACGACCAGCACCGGTTGGTCCAACGGGCGGTGGCTGAGCTAGGAGACGACGCTGCCCATCTCGCCTATAAGAAGGGCTTCGCCCAGGCGCTGGAGCCGCTTTTTTCCCACCGCCTCCTGAGCGAGCGAGTCCGCGATGCCCTGCCAGATGCCCAGCGTCTGCTGTTCGTCCCGGCCCAAGCGCAGTACAGCGGTGGCGCCTGGAGAGGTCAACCTCCCCCGGTGCAAAACCCCCTGTGGTCCTACCCCTGGTGGGTGCGTTTTGGCGGGGCGCTCAGGCGCGGAGCCGAGCAGTGGGTGGGCTTAGCACTCGTTCTCAAGGGGCTCGCCAAGGGTTTGCGCCGCGCGCGGCGAAGGCCACCTGAGCCGGCGGACTTCGCCGTGATGATTGTCGCTCCGGCCCGGGAGTTCGCCAATGACGTGCGCGGCGTGGACTTCCTGCTGGATGGGAAAGAAATCCGGCGGGACAACACTCTGTTCATCCCCCTGACGAGACTGGCCCCCGATCACCGGCGCGAGCTGTCAAGGAGACAGTTGCGGGTCGCCGCTCCCGACGGCTCACTCACGGGTAGCGCAGCGCTGCGGCTGGCGCGCTGGACGCTGCGGCTGGCATGGTCCAGCCTGCAGGAGCCCGCCTGGTTGACGCGGATTACCGGCGTGCTTGTCCATGACTACTGGGCGTGGGCGACTTTCCTGGACCGGTGCCCGGTGCGCAACCTGGTCTCCTATGCCGACTTCGGCCTCCGACACTACGGGCGGAACCTGGCGCTGCGTCGGACCGGAGCGACGACCTGGTACTACACGGATGCGACCAACACTAACGATGCCTTCTATACAAAAAGCGATGGGCTTCCCCACCGGCACTGGTACTGGGACTACCTGCTCTACGACAACTTTATCTCCTGGGGCCCGCGCTACACCCGCTACATGCGGATGCATGGACAAGGGGTCCGGCGCTATTTCGAAGTGGGGTGTATGTGGTCGGAGCACGTTGCCCTGATGCGCTCGGGGGCGATCCCGTCGCGCCTGCCGGAGCTGCTGCGCGCAGCGCGCTGGCATCCTGGGCTGAAGCTGATAGCCGTGTTTGATAGCACGTACGACAACGACACAATGACGACCTACGCCGATGGAGAAGCCTTCGCTGCTGGCATCTGCCAACTGCTGGAGGCGCGTCGGGATGTCTTCGTGGTGTTCAAAGAGAAGAAGCCGCGAGGCTACCACGTCGCCCACGGCTCCGGCGGCCGCCTGGAGGCCCTGTACGCGGAGCTGGAGGCCCACGAGCGCTGCTGCTTCATCGGCCCGCGAGCGAGCGGCGCGGAGCTGATCGCCTGCGCCGATCTCACGGTATCGTTTCCCTTCTCCTCCACTACGCTGGAGGCGGTCGGGGCCCGCAGGCGCGGTCTCTTCTTCGATCCCAACAGCAAGTATCCCAGCTCGTACTTCAACCGCGTCCCAGGCCTGGTGGCGCGCGGCTGGACCGAGCTGTCTCGCCGCGTGGATGAGCTGCTCGCCATGACCGACGCGGAGTACGGCGCCTACCTGGAACGCCACGTCAAGGGCGACCTGGACCCGTTTCTGGACGCGAGGGGTCTGTCGCGGTTTCGCGCGCTGCTGACGGGCGGGGCCGCAGCGCAAATGGCGGCGGCGAGCGACTCAGTGCCAGTGCTGTCAGCGCCCGGAGCCAGGGGCTTGTCTTGAACGCTCTTCAGGAAGGGAGTCCTCCCGTTCTCGTGATCCGTCCGTCGCGGGGGTGGCTGGCGCTGAACCTGCGCGAGCTCTGGGGCCGCCGCGACCTGCTCTACTTCTTCGCCTGGCGCGACATCAAGGTGCGCTACAAGCAGACGGCCCTGGGGGTCGCCTGGGCGGTGATCCAGCCCTTCCTGGCCATGGTCGTCTTCAGCCTGTTCTTTGGGAAGCTGGCCAAAATCCCTTCCGATGGTCTGCCGTACCCCATC
Organism: Chloroflexota bacterium; assembly: GCA_016199375.1. Lineage (GTDB taxonomy): Bacteria > Chloroflexota > Dehalococcoidia > SHYM01 > SHYM01 > JACQGV01. The sequence goes on from JACQGV010000237.1 coordinate 3,020, forward strand.
TTTGCCTACGCGGCCCTGCTCCCCTGGCAGTTCTTTGCCAAGGCGCTGACGGAGGCCAGCACGAGCCTGGTGGCCCAGGAGCGGGTGATCACCAAGGTGTACTTCCCGCGCATACTGGTGCCGACGGCGGTGGTGCTGGCTGGCCTGCTGGACCTGGGGATCGCCTTTGTCGTCCTACTGGGCATGATGGTGTTCTATGGCGTCACGCCCTCCTGGGCCATCCTTGCCACACCGCTCTTCCTGCTGCTGGCCATCCTGACCGCGCTCGGGGCCGGGTTCTGGCTCTCGGCGCTGGACGTGGAGTACCGGGATGTCCGCTACACCCTCCCGTTCCTCACCCAGCTGTGGCTATTCGCCACGCCCGTGGTGTATCCCAGCACCCTCATCCCCGAGGCCTGGCGGGCTGTGTACGGTCTGAACCCGATGGTAGGGGTGATCGAGGGGTTCCGGTGGGCGCTGTTGGGGTCCAGGCCGCCTGATGGGACGATGCTGCTGGTATCATGTGTGGCGGTGGTCCTGGTGTTCGTAGGTGGGCTAATCTACTTCCGTCGCATGGAGCGCACCCTGGCCGACCGGATCTAGCGTGGCTCCAGCAAAGGCGTTATGAGCGACATTGCCATTCGGGTCGAGGACCTGAGCAAGCGCTATCGCCTGGGGCAGCGCGAGCCCTATAAGGCCCTCCGGGACACCCTTGCCGGCGCCGTGTCAGCGCCCCTCCGTCGCATCAAAGCGACAGCGCGCCCGGGCAACGCTCCCGGCCTCGAACGCTCGAGCCGCGACTTTGTTTGGGCCCTGCGGGATGTCTCCCTGGAAATCAGGCACGGTGAGGTTGTCGGGCTCATTGGGCCCAACGGCGCGGGTAAGACGACGCTGCTGAAGATACTTTCGCGCATCACGGAGCCCACGGAGGGCTGTGCGGAGATTCATGGCCGAGTCGGGTCCCTTTTGGAGGTGGGCACCGGCTTCCACCCCGAGCTCACCGGCCGGGAGAACCTCTACCTGAACGGCGCCATCCTGGGCATGAGGAAGCAGGAGATAGACCGCAAGTTCGACGAGATCGTGGCTTTTGCCGAGATCGAGAAGTTCATAGACACGCCGGTCAAGCGCTACTCCAGCGGCATGTACGTGCGCCTGGCCTTCGCCGTGGCGGCTCACCTGGAGCCGGAGATTCTGCTGGTGGACGAGGTGCTGGCCGTGGGGGACGCGGCTTTCCAGCAAAAGTGCCTGGGAAAGATGGGCGCCATAACGCAGCAAGGGCGCACGATCATCTTCGTGAGCCACAACATGGGCGCCATCCAGCGCCTGTGCCGCAGCGCCTATCTGCTGGAGGCGGGGAAGGTCGCCCTGGTGGGAGAGGCGGCTACGGTCGTGGACGCCTACTTTCAGTCCATGTCAAGGCTTGGGGAGTCAGCGGAGGGCGTCGAGCGGACCTTCAGCGGGGACATGGGCTTCGTGGGCTGGTCGGCGGGCGCGGGGGCGGGCAGCTATTATCAGTTCTCTCAAGAGCCTTGCGAGCTCTCCTTCAGCCTGGACGTCCGCCGGCCCGTGCGACAGGC
>JACQGV010000242.1 GCA_016199375.1 Chloroflexota bacterium
AGCAGCAGATCGGCGTCGCCCCGGGAGCCCACCGTGGAGTAGGAGCGGACCATCATCCGGCAGGCGAACTCGTCCACGATGGCGGCGAACTGGCCCTTGCCCGCCTGCCGCTCCGGCCCGGCAAGCCGCCGCCAGGAGGGGTCCACTTTATAGAAAGCGAAGCGGACGAACTGCCGGCTGTTCGTCTGCTCTCCGGACCCTTCAGCCACTAGGCCCCTCCGACAAGCTGTTCCCGTGCAGTCTCAGGGGTCGCTGCAGTCCCGGGTGTACCCGCAGTTGCGGCAGATGACCCGGCAGTGGAGCTCGAACATCGGATGCCCGCACACGTCGCAAGGTGGCTCCATCTCCTCCGGTGGGGGCGGAGCGGCCGCAGGAGGCGCCGGCGTCCTCTGCTCGTCCACACCTCACTATAGCAGGTGCGACGGCAGGGGTAGAGCACAAAAAGCTCAGGCCGGGCTGCCCCGGTCCAGGAATTGCGCCAGCTCCACCGCGACGCCGCCCGTATCCTTGGGGTGCAGGAAGGCCGCTATCAGGTGGTGCTCCGCGCCCTTGCCGAGGATGTAGTGCCCGGGGCGCTTGACGTAGCGCGCGCCCGCCGCCTCGAGCCGCCGCGTGTGCTCCTCCAGGTCGTCCACCTGCAGGGACATGATGTACAGCCCCTCGCCGTGCTGGTCCAGGAACCTGGCCACGGGGCCCTTACCTGGCTCCAAGGGCTGGACCAGCTCCACCGTGGTGTCGCCCACGGGCAGCATGGCGGTGCGGATGCCCAGGTCGGGCCACTCCGCGATGTGGCCCAGCTTGAGGCCGAAGAGGCGCTCGTAGCGGGCCGCTGCCTCCTGGACATCGCGCACGGCGATGGCGATGTTGAAGAGCCGCTTCAGCATGGCAACACCTCGCGGACGCCCCTTGGCGCCGAGCCCGCGGGGGCCCCGCCGCGCGGCGAGGCCCCCCGCTTACCTAGCTGCTTACTGCCGCCAGGTGATCAGGTCGAGGCGGCTGGGCAGGCCCGGCGGGTAGCGCCAGTCCACCTTGGGGCCGATGGCGTGGTTGTCCACGATGCCATACAGGTCCACCACGTTGGCCTGCTCGTGCATGTAGCGGTAGAGCTTCTTGAGCGCCTGGTTGTGGGCCTCGGGCTCGGCGATGAGCGCCGCCTCTAGGGCGAGGGCGTCCATCTTGGGGTCGTTGGCGAAGCTAGAGGCACCGTCGGTGTGTAGGTAGCTGTTGTAGTGGCCGCGGATGGGCGACTTGTAGACGTTCCAGGAGCGCACGAAGCTCATGGGGTAGGCGGTCTTATCGCGCCAGAGCCGGATCAAGGACGACACCTCGACCAGGCGGTACTGGGCCTTCACGCCCACCGCCTGGAGGTAGTTGGCGTAGGACTCCACGGCCTGGGGGGCCGGGGCGCTGGCCACGTAGGCGTAGACCGGGAACGTTATGTCGAAGGGGAAGTTGGCCTCTTTGAGGAGCTGCTTCGCCTTCTCCGGGTTGTACTCGTACTCGGTGATGCGGTCACCGTCGTAGCCCGAATGGAAGTCGCTCCACGGCCCCTTGACCGGCACGCCGGCCCTGCCGGCGATGCGCTCCACTATCGCCTTGCGGTCCACGGCGTGGGAGAAGGCGCGGCGCACCCGCACGTCGCGGAAGGGGCTCGGCAGGTCGGTGCCGGGCAGCTTCTCGTCGCGGCTCTGGAAGTGGATGACCACCTCCTGGCCCGAGCGTACGCTCAGGACCTTGGCCCCCGGCACTCGCTCTACCTGGGGGAGGAACTGGGGCGCGATGGACTCGGCGATGTCCGCCTCGCCGGTGAGGAACATGGCCACCCTGGTGCTGTCCTCGGGCGCGATGCGCACCTCGATACTCTTGACGGGGGGCGGCCCGTTCAAGAACTGCTCGTGGGCCTCCAGGAACACGGCCACCGCCGCGGTGCGGCGGGCGAGCTTGTAGGGCCCGGCGCCAACGGGCTTCTTGTAGAACTCGTCGAAGCCTACCCGCTGGATGTAGGCCTTGGGGTAGATGCTCAGATGACCCCCTGGGCCCTCGGTGAGCATGGTCTCGGTCAGGAAGCCGGAGTGGGGGATGTCGAAGGTGATGCGCAGGCTCTTGGGGCCGATCTTCTCCACCGCCTGGGGGACCGGCGGGATGACAACCCTGGCCGCGCCCGGCACGTTCTTGTAGCCGTTCATGTAGAGGTCGTCCAGGCGGTAGACCACGTCGTCCACGGTGACGGGAGTGCCGTCGTGGAAGACCGCGCCATCGCGGATGGTGATCTCGATGGAGCGGTCGTTGTTGACGAACTTCCAGCTCGTGGCCAGCCAGGGGACGAGGACGCCATCCCGCGTCTGCGCCGTGAGGCCGGCGTCCAGGCTGCTGTTGAAGGGGGTATCGGGCCCGCCGGCGCCGCCCGCCGGCTGCACGGTGGTGCTGCGGCCCATGTCCACGGGCTTGGCGTAGATGACCTTGCCGCGGGAGGCCGCCGCCTGGGGGGCGGGCGTCGCCGCGGCGCGAGGTGCGGTGGGGGTCGCGGTGGCCTGGGCGGCCGCCGCCCGCGTCGGGGTCGCCTGAGCGACCGGCGCCGTGGTGGGTGTCGCGGCGGGCGCGGTGGTCGCTGGCGCCCGGGTCGGCGTGGGCGTAGGGGCCGTGCCGCCGCAGGCGGCGGCGATCAACGCGAGGGCCGCGAGTCCGGCCACTAGATGGGGTGTCCAGGGGCTGGGTCTGTACATCTCCTCCTCCTCTCAAAGCGGCGGTTAGGGTCCCTGACGGTATGGCAGGTGACGGAAATTATAGCGCGGGGCCTCGCCCAAGGGCGAGGCCCCGCGCTCGAGCATCTTTCTACCGCCAGGTGATCAGATCCAGGCGGCTGGGCAGGCCCGGCGGGTAGCGCCAGTCCACCTTGGGGCCGATGCCGTGATTGTCCACGATGGCGTACAGGTCCACCACGTAGGCCTGCTCGTGGATGTAGGTGAAGAACTTTTCGAAGGCCTGGGCCTGCTTCACGGGGTCCACGATCCGGCGGGCGTCGTCCCAGATCTTGTCCATGACGGGGTCGGCGTAGAAGCTGACGCCCCCGTCGCTCTTCATGTAGGAGATGAAGTGGGCGGTGGGGTCGGCGTAGACGTTCCAGGAGCGCACAAAGCTCATGGGGAAGGCCTCCTTGGTGCGCCAGAGCCGGATGAGCGACGAGACCTCCACCAGGCGGTACTGGGCCTTCAGGCCCACGGCCTGGAGGTAGTTGGCGAAGGACTCCACGGCCTGGGGGGCGGGTGCGCTGGCCACGTAGGCGTAGACCGGGAACTGGTAGTCCATGGGGAAGTTGGCTTCTTTGAGGAGCTGCTTGGCCTTCTCCGGGTTGTACTCGTACTCCTGGATCTTGTCAGGCACGGCCCCCAGGTGGAAGGTGCTGTAGGGGCCGACTACGGGGACGCCGGCGCGGCCGGCGATGCG
>JACQGV010000247.1 GCA_016199375.1 Chloroflexota bacterium
CTCCACCACCGTGCCGGTGAGGGCGAAGGGCCGCCCCAGCAGGCTGCGGGCCTGGGCCACGTCGCCCTGGCCCACCGCCTGGCGGATGCTGGTGCTGCTCACCACCACACCGTGCCGCACCAGTGGCTGGGCGACCTCCACCGCAAAGCCCAGGGCCATCCCCAGCTCGGCCAGCACACGGGGGTTCCCCTCGCGGCCGCGTCCCAGAGCGAAGTCGGGGCCCACCACCAGGCTCTGCATCTGGAGCGTGTCTTGCAGGAGCCCCACGAACTGCCGGGCGGTAAGCTGGGAAAGCTCGCGGGTGAAGGTGAGGACCGCCACCACGTCGGCCCCGGCCTGGCGCAGCAGCCCGATCCGCTCCTCCAGCCCGGTCAAGTAGAGGACTTGGCTGCCCGGGCGGAGGACCGTCTGCGGGTGCTGGCGAAAGGTGACCACGGCGGACAGCAGACCGCGCGCGGCGGCCAGCTCCTTAATTCTGGCGATGAGGTGCTGGTGTCCCAGGTGGACCCCGTCGAAGACGCCGATGGTCACGACAGTGGGGCGGCTGGCGGTGGCCTGCCGCAATTCTTCCACCGCCAGCCGGGCGCCTGGCTGCTCGAAGTTCGGTTGCACCGAGGGAGACATCCTACTCGCCGAGCGTGCTCCCGCAAGTTTGCCAACTGATAAGGCTTGCCTCAGGGTGCCTGGGCGGAAACCCTTGCACTATACCATCTTTCCACCATCAGGCGCCTGGGATGGGTGCCTGAGGCGACTGCGGGGCAGCGGGAGGTCGTTCGCGCGCCAGACGCTCCACCTCGGCGCAGAACCGCGCCAGCTCCTCCTCGCTCAGGAAAAAGCCGGTGGAGACCCGCAGGCAGGCCAGCTCGGGGATGGAGCGGATCTGGTAGCCGCGCTCCCAGAGCCAGGCCACCGCGGCCGCCGGGTCAACCCTCTCCATCCTGAAGGAGACCAGCCCCGCCATGTTATTTGGGGTCAGGACGGTCACACCGGGGATTGCTGCCAGGGAGTCCTTCGCCAGCCGGGCCAGCCGGGCGATGCGACCCCAGGCCCAGGCGTATCCCACCTCGCCCTCCAGCCAGGCCAGGCTTCCCTCCAGGGCGGCTAGGAGGGGCCAGCTCATGGCGCCCACCTCGAACCGCTGGGCCGTGGGCTGGGGGATGTAGTGACCAGCCTGGTCATGGCTGGAGACGCCAGGGGTGTGCGAGAGGCTGGCATAGCCCGCGAAGGTGAGGCGGAGCTCGGGCAGCAACTGGGGCCGGACGTAGAGGGCGCCCGTCCCCTCGGGGCCGCAGAGCCACTTCTGGCCGGGGAGGGCGTAGAGGTCCACGCCACTGTCCTGGACGTCCACCGCGATGGCGCCGGCGCTCTGGGCCGCGTCCGCCAGCACAGGTATGCCCTGGCGATGGGCCACGGCAACGATCTCCTTCAGGGGGAGCAGGGCGCCGGTGCTGTAGGAGACGTGGGAGAGGGAGATGAGCCTGGTCCGGGGGGTGATGAGGGCGGCGATGGCCCCCGCCACGTCGCCACCGCCCATCCCCACCTCCGCGAACCGGACGGTGACCCCGAAGCGGTCCCTGACGGTGGCCAGAGGCAGCAGGCCACTGACGTGCTCGATAGTGGTGGTGATGGCCTCATCGCCCGGGCGCCACTGGAAGGCCAGGGTTCCGATGTTCATGCCGTCGGTGGTGTGGTGGGTGAGGGCGAGGGAGCCCGGGGGGGCGTTGATCACGCGGCCCAGGGCCCGGCGCAGCAGCTCCCTCCGCTCCTGGAGGGCAGGCCCCTCGTCGGGACGATGGCGGCCGCTCAGCAGCTCCTGCTGGGCTCTGGCCTCCATGGCCTCGAACGCGGCCCGCGGCAGGGGCCCCGACGTCCCCACATTGAGGGGCAGGTAGTGGGCTAGGCAGGGGAGCTGCTCCCGCACGCGGGCCAGCTTCCGACTCGCGGACGTCTTCGGCGCCGCCAACTGTGTCCTCCTCTAGGGCACCGTCGCCAGGAAGTCCAGGACGGCCCGGTTCAACTCCCCGGGCTTCTCGCGGGTCACGGCGTGGCCGGCGCCGGGGATGATCTGGAGCTTGGCGCCGGGGATCGCCCGGCTCATGATGACGGAGCCGCCCGGGGGCGTCATGCGGTCCTCGGCCCCACAGATGATAAGGGCAGGGCAGCGGATGGCCTGCAGCTTCGGGGTCAGGGGGTCTTCCAGGAGCTGGCGTCCGGCCACTCTGGCAGCGGCGGCGTAGCACCGGGGGTCGTTCTGAGCCTGCTCCTGGCGCCATTGCTGGATCTGGTCCAGGTGGTTTTTCACGAAATCGGGGGCATAGGTGAAGGAAGGATCGAAGCCCAGGGCCTGGAAGCCCTTCTCCTCCACCGCCTGGGCCTGCCGCTCCCAGCCGGCCATGTATTGCTCCTTGATCTCGCTGGAGCTGTCCACCACAATCAGGGAGCGGGTCTGGCCGGGATAGTCCAGGGCGAACTGCTGGACGACGAGTCCTCCCAGGGAGTGGCCCAGGATGTGGGCGCGCTCAATGTCCAGCGCCTTCAGCAGGGCGCTCAGGTCGGCGGCGAAGGTGGAGCGGGTGTAGGCCTGGTGGGGCTTGTCGGAAGCACCGAAGCCCCGCATGTCCCAGGCCAGCACCTGGTGACGCTCGGCGAAGGCGGGGACCTGGTAGGTCCAGCTCTCGATGCTGCCGCCGAGGCCGTGGGTGAGCACGAGCACGTCGCCGCGCCCGGTGAGCTCGTAGTTGACCGTGACGTTGTTGACCTTCACTTTGGGCATGGGAGCCCTCCCGGAAGTCTATCCTGGCTGCCCTCAGCGTTGCCCGCCCATCCCCGCCCCGGGCGTTGCTTTCCCACCCACCGCCTGCGCAGCGCTCCTGCAAGTCACGCGCCAGCAGGCAGCGTGGGAAAGCGCCTGCGAGTTCACCTACATCTGCTCCGGCGCCGCGATACCCATCAGCCCCAGGACGCGCGCCAGGGTCAGGCGCGCCGCCTCCATCAGCTTCAGCCGTGCCCGGGTGAGGTCGGGAGCGGCGTCGTCCACCACCCGGCAGTCGCGGTAGAACAGGTGGAAGGCGGTGGCCAGCTCCTGGGCGTAGCGCGGCAGGTGCTGCGCCTCCAGGGTGCGAGCGATCAGCTCGACCGTCTCTGGGAGCTGGAGCATAAGCCGGACCAACGCCAGCTCCGCCGGGTGCGTCAGCAGGGAGACAGCGCCGTCGTCCCAGGATGTGATGCCCTTCTCGCGGCGGGCGTGCTCCAGGATGCCGGCGATGCGGGCGTGGGCGTACTGGACATAGTAGACCGGGTTCTCCTGGGACTCCCGCTTCGCCAGCTCCAGGTCGAAGTCCATCTGGGCGTCGGCTGAGCGGGCGAGGAAGAAGAAGCGGCAGGCGTCTGGGCCCACTTCCTCCACCAGCTCGCGCAGGGTGATGATGTCGCCGGTGCGCTTGGAGACCCGGACGATGGCGGCACCGCGCCGGAGGGTGACGAGCTGGGAGATGACGATCTGGAGCCGGGCGGGGTCCAGGCCCAGGGCGGTCATGACGGCCTTCATCCGCGAGACGTGGCCCTGATGGTCGGCGCCCCAGATGTCTATCACCCGGTCGAATCCGCGGGCCACGAACTTATCGTAGTGGTAGGCGATGTCCGAGGCGAAGTAGGTGGGCAGGCCGCTGCTCCGCACCAGGACGTTGTCCTTGTCCTCGCCCAGGGCCGTGGAGACGAACCACCGGGCGCCCTCTTTCTCCTGGACGTGGCCGCGCTCGCGCAGCAGGGCCATCACCCGGTCATAAAGGCCCGAGTCGTAGAGTCCCTGTTCGCTGAACCACTCGTCGAAGCCGATGCCCAGGAGCGCGAGGTCCTCCCGGATGCGGTCGAGGGTGAAGCGCAGGGCGCTGGCGCGCAGCTCGGGCATCTCATCCAGGGCGGCGCCCGCCTGCAGCCGGAGCCGCAGCTCCGGCTGCTCGGAAAGCAGCCGCTCCGCCCACTCCTTTACGTACTGGCCTCGGTAGCCGTCCGCGGGCAGCTCCAAGGGGTGGCCCAGGGCCTCCCGGCAGCGGGCGTAGAGGCAGCGATAATAGAGCTCCATCTGGGAGCCGGCGTCGTTGACGTAGTACTCGCGCTGGACGGTGTAGCCGGCGGCCTCCAGCACCCGCGCCAGGGTGCTGCCCAGGACGGCGCCGCGTCCGTGGCCCACGTGGATGGGGCCGGTGGGGTTGACGCTGACGAACTCGACCTGGACCTTGGTGCCAGCGCCGGCCTCCACCGCGCCGAAGCGCTCGCCGGCCTGGCGGATGCTTTCCACCTGGGCGGCCACCCAGCCGTCGGCGAGGCGGATGTTGACGAAGCCGGGCGCCGCGACCTCTACCCTGGCGACAGCCGGGTGCGGCGGCAGCAGCTCGGCGACGGTGCGGGCGATCTCCAGGGGGTTCTTGCGGGCGGCGCGGGCCAGCTTCATCGGCAGGCTGGAGGCGTAGTCGCCGTGGGCCGGGTTCTGGGGGTGCTCCACCGGCGCCTCAGGCACCTGGGCGGCGGGCAGCAGGCCGCGGGCCTGAGCCTCGCGCACCGCCTGCTCCAACAGGGCGGCTAGCTCATGCTTGATCATGGGCGAGGCCGTCATACTCTAGCGCTCCACCTGGGCGCGCTGAAGGGCCTGGGTGAGAGAGAGCCAATCCCCACTAGCAGGCGGCGGAGGCTCATCGTCGGGCACTACCTGGGTCGCCTCTATCGCAAACGGGGTATCCGCCTGAAACCGGTATTTGCGGCTGTGGAGCAGGCGATTAAATGACCCTACCAGGCGATGCAGTGGGGAGCCTGTATCATGGCGCCGGCTGAAGAGCACCTGGCTAAACTCGGCTTTCGTTGACAGCCAGTACACGGAGTGACAGTTACGAGCCACGGTTTGAAGGAAATCGAGGGCTACGTCGTTCAGAGGCGTCTCCCCTAGCGCGAGTTCGAGGACTCGCGGACGGGCGCTGAAGAGAAGCTTCACGTCTGTTTCTTGCGCGCACCGAGGAACTCATCGATCTCCGCCAAATCCTGCTCGAAGAAGCCCTTCAGCCCCTCCTCCAGAGTCCCATCAGCGTTGACCTTCAGCTCCTCGGCCCTGGCGATGCCAGTCTGGGCGTCCTTCTCGAAATAGTAGACGGCCAGATCCTCCCGGCTCAACTCACCTTTCGCAACTAGGTTCAGGAGCTTGACCAGAATGTGTTCGGAGTGTGTGGCAAGGATAAGCTGCTTGCTCTCCTTTTTAGCTGATCTCGCCAAGACTGCCGTAACCTCGGCCTGGGCCCTGGGGTGCAGGTGTATCTCCGGCTCCTCGATACAGATGGTGGAGCCAGGCGGCGCCAGGGCGAGCTGCGCCAGCACGAAGACCACCGGTCCATAGCCGTAGCCCTGGTTCACGGCGTTGTCAAAACTGAGGGCACCCACTGGCGTAATCTCCAGGGCTACTTGCAGGTTCGGGCGAGCGCGGGTGCGAACGCGGACGCCGAGAGCCTCTTCGAACCAAGCCGAAACCTGCTGCTCAAGATGGCTCTCGATGTGCAGGGTGGTCAACAATGTTCTCGCTTGCTCGACAGAGCCGCGAGTGGTTGTGAACTCAGAAACTGCCTCTGTTCCCATAGGGTATTGGGGTAGATCTACGCCGCGCCCGGCAGGGACGAAAAAGACCTGGCTGAACGCGGCAGGCACTGCGCTGGCGATAGCTTCTGCGTAACGGTCCAGTGTTTGCACGTCAGGATGGGTACCACTACCGCCGCCTGCCCGCAAGGGCTCGGCGAAGGCCCTGGAAAGCTGCATGACAGTGTAGCTCTGCCTGAGTGTAATCCTATCGGGTGCAAGAATTCTGTTTCGGCCCCCTTCGTGAAGGCTTCCAGCGAAATCGTGCCGGGAATGCTGATTGTCCAATATGCCGTCGGCACTGACTTTGAAATCTGCTTGCCAAAGCCTGCCCGCGACGACTCTCGCTAGGTAGTTGAACTCGACCATCTCGACGCCGGAGGGCATGGCCTCACCCGTGACTTCAATCCTGCCAGAGTAACGAAAGTCCACCCACGCAGGCCCGCCCCTGCGGATAAGCTCCTTGAAATCTCCCAACTGAAGAATACTCCCGTTTGTTTGCAATGTGCCGGAACTATCTTGAAGCGTCTGCTTGGGCAGCACCAGCGCCTGGATGATGGAGGATTTTCCCGTGCCGTTGGCGCCGATGAGCACGGTGATGAGCCGCGGAGCTATCTCCACAGACTCGAAGCACTTGAAGTTTTTCAGGCCAATCTTGGTGAACATACAGCCCTCGAGATGCCGTTAGCTTACACCGGCCACGGGGCCTTTGCCAGCCCAGAAGCGGCGCACCTCCGCCGCCAGGGCGCGATGCTCGGGCTGGCGCAGCTCCGGGTCCTGCGCGAAGAGCGCCTGCCCCTCCCGCCGCGCCTCTTCCAGCAGCTTTGTGTCTGCCAGGTCGGCGACCCGCAGGTCGGCGATGCCGCTCTGGCGCAGACCCTGGGTGAGGACGGCGCCGGGGCCGCGCAGCCGCAGGTCCTCCTCCGCCACGGCGAAGCCGTCCTGGGTCCGCTCCAGGATGCGCAGGCGCTCCCCAGCCGCGGGGGAGGGGTCGTCGGCCAGCAGCAGGCAGTAGCTCTGATGGGGCCCGCGGCCCACCCGCCCGCGGAACTGGTGGAGCTGAGAGAGCCCGAAGCGGTCGGCCCCTTCAATCAGCATCACCGTGGCGTTGGGCACGTCTATGCCCACCTCCACCACCGGCGTGGAGACCAGGACTGCCCACTCGCCGTCCCGGAAGCGGCGCATGGCGGCGTCCTTGTCCTTGCTGGCCATGCGCCCGTGCAGGAGGCCGATGCGGCCCGGCCCCAGCTCGGGGAACACCTGGGTGCACAGCCGCTCGTGCTCGGCGGTGGCGGCCTTGGCCTGGAGCGCCTCCGACTCCTCGATGAGGGGGCAGACGATGAAAGCCTGGCGCCCCTCTTTGATCTGGGCGCGGACGAACTGGTAGGCGGCGGGCCGCTTGTCCGGCGGGACCCAGCGGGTGCGGACCGGCTGGCGGCCCGGAGGGAGCTGGTCCAGGACCGACAGGTCAAGGTCGCCGTAGAGGGTGAGGGCCAGGGTGCGGGGGATGGGCGTGGCGGTCATCACCAGGACGTGGGCGCTGCCTCCCGTCTTCTGGCGCAGCGCCTCCCGCTGCATCACGCCGAAGCGGTGCTGCTC
>JACQGV010000244.1 GCA_016199375.1 Chloroflexota bacterium
CCACAAGGCCGAGGCCATGTTCAAGGCCCTGGCCCGCTGCCTGGACCAGGCGACAAGAGTTGATCCCCGGCTCCAGGGCCAGGTGCCCAGCACCAAGGGGACCATCCAGGGCTAAGAGAACATCCCCCTTCCTTTCGGGGAGGGGGATGTCATGCGCCGCAATCCCTGGCGATTGTGGGAGCCCCGGTGACGGCGCCGGCAGCTACTTCTTGGGCCAGTGCTCGCCGGGGCGCTTCAGCTCATAGATGAAGGGCCGCAGGCACGTCGTCTGATAGAGCTCTTCGAACACCGCCACCGCCTGCTCCTTGGGCGCCGGCGGATACATCTTCAGGTAGGCAGCCTGGCCGTTCTCGAAGATGAAGGTGGGCACCCCAAAGGCCTGGTACCTCTCCACGGCTTCGGTGTGGTCCCGCGCCAGCTTCTGGAGCAGGCTGCGGTCCTCCAGGTCGCGCTGGAACCGCTCCAGGTCCAGGCCGGCCCGCTGGGCGGCGAGCATAAGGGTCTCGCGGTCGGTGAAGAGCCGCTTCTCCTCGTGGCGCGCCTTCAGCAGCTCCTCGTGCATGCGCAGGAAGGCGTCTTCGCCCTGGCGGCGGGCGGCCTCCGCTGCCATGAAGGAGGGGTTGCCACGGCTCTCGTAGCTGGCGGGCTGGTCCCAGACCTTCCAGTCCGGGCCGTGCTTCTGGTTCACCTGCTCCAGGGAGAAGTAGCGCCATTCTATCTGGAGCCGGTCGCCCAACTCCCGCTTCACGTCCCGCAGCCAACCTGCTGCGGCGTAGACGTACGGTCAGAGATAGTCCATGTAGATCTTGACCCGGACCGGCCCCGCGGCAACGCCGCCGCGGATGAAGGGCACCACCGTGATAAGGTCGCCGTCCTGCAGAGCGTAGGTCAGGGCGACCTTCTTGCCGTTGACCCGGATGTCCATGCCCCCGCGGGTGGCGATGTCGCCCATGGAGAGGGCCTGCTCCAGGGTCCCGCCCTCCGGGACCCGGAAGCTCTGGATCGCCTTCCCCAGCTGGACCAGCCGCACCGCGGCGCCCTCGCCACTCTTGATGTCGCGGGGCCGCCGGGGCGCCTGCCTCTGTCTCTGATCCTCAACCACAGTCGCTCCCTCCTCAGTTCGGGTTGGCCCGCCTAGGGGCCCGTCAGCAGCAGCAGGGTTTTCAGGTCGAAGATAATCTCCTTCGCCATCTCCTCGCCCTTGGCATGTTTCTTCACCTGGTTCCCAATCAGGGCGGCGATGCCGAAGACGTTATAGATAATGCTGCGGGCGGTGCAGGGCTCCTCGGTGGCCTCCTCGTCAGTATACAGGGTCTCCTCGTACAGCCGCACGTCGTCGGGGTCCACCGGGTTGATGGAGTAGATGCGACAGACCTCCGCCCCCATGCGGGCGTCCACGTACAGCCGCACCTGCGGCTTGTATTTGATGGAGCGCTGCCAGATGTCGTGGCGCGAGCTCATGGTGTCCACGCCGGAGATGACGATCCCCTGCAGCCGCTGGCCCGCCACCCGCTCCTGCACGGTGCGGATGGAGGTGCCCGTGAACCCCTGGACGAGGTGCGCGAGGGCCTCCACCTTGGGCCTCCCGATGTCGTCCAGCAGGAACAACTGGTTGGGGATGTTGTGGCTCTCCACCAGGTCATCGTCGTAGACGGTGAGCTGGGTGCACCCCATCTTGGCCAGGGCCAGCACGGTGGGGGAGCCGATGCCACCGGCGCCGATGACCACAATCGGCACGTCCAGCTCGTCGCTGGAGACGATGTCCTGCTGGCGCCAGAAATCCATCGCCACGGGATGTGTAACCCTCCGAGTTTATCGCCCATGATAGCATAGCTGGCAGGTGAGTACGACTAGGGCACCCCTTTTCCTGATCGGGCAGCGGATCACCGTCGGCACGGCCAGCGTCAGGCGGGCGCTCCTGGCCCGCCAGCGGGCGCCAATCCAGGAGCTGGCCCGCCGCCAGGCCGCGGCCGGCGTCCACGCCCTGGACCTCAACGTGGGCTTCCTGGCGGAGCGGGCCGCACAGGACGGCCTCCCCTGGCTGGTCCGGGTGGTGCAGGATGCGGTGGCGCTGCCGTTGAGCCTCGACAGCGTCCATGCGACGGCCATCGCCGCCGCCCTCAGCGTCTGCCGGGGCGAGGCGCTCATCAACTCCTGCACCGCGGAGCCATCCAAGCTGGAGGCGCTCGTGCCCCTGGCGGCGGCGCGGCGCTGCCGGACCATCGTGCTGCCGCTGGACAACAAGGGCGTGCCCGCTACCGCTCGGGAGCGGGCCTCCCTGGTGAAGGAGCGGGTGCTGCCCGCCGCCGACCACTATGGCGTGCCGAGAGAATCGCTGCTGGTGGACGTGCTGGTGCCCGCCCTGGCCGCCGGCCCCGAGGCGGTTACGCAGACCCTGGCCACGGCACGGCTGGTCGGGGAGGAGCTGGGGCTGCCGACCCTGGCGGGCCTCGGCAACATCGCCTACCGCGCGCCGCCAGCCATGCAGGGCCACCTCCAGATGGCCCTCCTGGCGATGCTGGCGGGAGCGGGCCTCGCCGCCGCCATCCTGGACCCCCTCGACCCCGAGCTTATGGGCGTGGCCAGAGCCCTCGCCAGCGGCCAGGCCCGCAGCCCGCTGGAGGCGCTCTGCCTGAAACTGGAGGCGGCGTACCGCCAGGGCAGGGCAGAGGAGCCGCCCGTCCGCCTCGAAGGCGCGGGCGTCCTGGGGCCGGCGCTGGCCGCCCTGCGGGGGGACTAGGCCCCGGCGCGCAGGCGCTAGCGGCCGGCGAGGCTGTCCAGGAGCGCCAGGCCCAGCGTCACCGCCTCTCCCAGCCGTGGTGTGTCCAGGGCTGCCACCGTGTCCCCCGCGGTATGGATGCGCGAAAGGTCGCTCGCCGCAACCATGATCGCCGGGATGTTCGCGGCCAGGAAGGGTGCGTGGTCGCTGGAGCCGCCCTGGAGCTGAGATGGGCGGACGGTGATGCCGTTAGCCGCGGCCGCGGCCTGGGCCCGCCGCCGCAGACCCTCCTCCCCCTCCATCTCCAGGGAAGCGCCGCTGCCCAGGGCGTCGAAGTCCAGCATGGCGAGGATGCGCGCTCGCTCGGGCTCCGGGAGCGTGTCCACGTAGTGGCGGCTCCCCACCAGCCCCAGCTCCTCGCCACCAAAGGCGATGACCCTGAGCTCGAAGGGGTAGTTGCGCTTCGCCGCCTCCCTGGCGATGACCAGGATGGAAGCGGTGCCGGAGGAGTTGTCGCTGGCGCCGCCAGTCTGGGGCACGGTGTCATAGTGGGCGCCGATGACCACGACCTGGGGCCGGCCCTTGTTCAAGACGGCGACCACGTTCTGGCTCTGCCGGGCAGTGAGGGTGACGCTCGCGCCGACCCGGCCCTCGCCCAGGAGGCTTTTGAGCGCCTGCCCCTCGCCGCGCGCTATACCGATCACCGGAATCGAGGCCTGGCTCTGGAGCGACCCGAAGAGGGGACCGGCCTCGCTGTTGTAGATGACCGCCGCCACCGCCCCCGCCGCGACGGCGTTGCGCACCTTCACCTCAAATAAGACCTGGCCACCCCGCTCCATGAGGGCAATCCGGCCCTTTATCCCCCCGGCTGGGAAGTCCTCCGGGCGCCCCAGGCCGGCATCCACCAGGTCGCCCGTGGCCGAGCCCAGGCCCGTGAGCCGCAGGGGCGCCGCGGGCACATCGCGCTCCGCCGGCGTCTGTATCTTCAGGATGCCGGGGCCAAAGGACGGCAGCACAGCGAAGGGCTGCTGCTGCACCTCGTAGCCGAAGCGCTGGAGCTCGGCGGCGATCAGCTCCGCCGCCTGTTTATCCTGGGGGCTCCCGGCCGGCCGCGGGCCGATCCCCTCCGCCAGCCGCTGGATATAGGCGAGGACCTCGGCGGCGGGCCCCGTCGCCGTCGGCGTGGCGGCCGGCCGGCCCGTCGCGGTAGGGGAGGGGGCGGGCGTCGGCGCCGAGGTAGGGCCGGCGGTGGCGGTGGGCGCCGAGGTAGGGCTGGCGACGACCGTGGGCGCGGTCGTGGGCTGGGCGCCCGCTGCCCGGGAGGTGGCCGTGGCCGCTGGCGGCGGGACGAAGGGCGCGGATGGCGTCGCCCGCGGCCGGGCCGCCCCTCCTCCCAGACAGGCGCCCAGGGCCAGGGCCAAGGCCGCCGCGCCCAGGAGCCAGCGATACTGCAGCATCGGAACTCCTTTCAACTCGTGGCGCTCCGGCGGCCATGGAACCGCCGCCGGGCGCGGCGCGTATGCTGAAAGCCAGCGGGCTGCTGCCCATCTTGATATAGACACACAGCAGGGCTTATCATAGCAGGACATTCCAGCCCAACTAAACGAGGTGTGACGATGAGGTCCCGCGTACCGGCCTGTTTTTGGGCACTAGCGCTGAGCATAGCAGTCGTAGCGGCTGGCTGCCTCGGCGGGACCCGCAGCGGGCGCCCCCGCTCCACGCCCACAGCGGCCCCGCCGGCGCCCACCGCTGCTCAGCCTGGCACTCGCCCTCAGCCCACCCCCACCGCCGCGCCCCAGGGCACCCCGCGGGCTGCGGCCAGTGGTGGCACCTTCACCCGGCTGTGGGCCGACCCGCCCACCCTGGACCCCCACCTGACCTCCGACACCACCTCGGCGGGGCTGGTGGTGGAGATCTTCAGCGGTCTGGTGGCCCTGGACACCGACCTCAAGATCATCCCGGATATCGCCGAGCGCTGGGACCTCAGCGGCGGTGGCGCCGTATTCACCTTCCGGATGCGGGACAACGTGAAGTTCCACAACGGCAAGGCGGTCACGGCCAGCGACCTGAAGTACTCCTTCGAGCGGGTGCTGGACCCGCGCACCGAGTCGCCCGTCGCCGACACCTACCTCAACGACATCGTGGGGGCCCAGGACAAGCTCAAAGGCCAGGCCCGCGAGGTGCGCGGCGTCCGCGTGATAGATGACCGCACCCTGGAGATCACCATTGATGCCCCCAAGCCCTACTTCATCGCCAAGCTCACCTATCCAACGGCCTACGCAGTGGACCGCCAGAACGTGGAATCGGGGTCCGGCTGGACCAACAAGCCCAACGGCACCGGGCCCTTCAAGCTGACTGAGTGGACCATAGGCCAGCGGATTGTCCTGGAGCGCAACCAGTATTTCTATCGCGGCGTCGCCAAGCTCGACCGGGTGCGCTACATCCTGTCCGGCGGCGTGCCCATGACCATGTACGAGAACAACGAGATAGACCTGACCGGGGTCGGCCAGACGGACCTGGACCGCGTGCTGAACCCCAACGAGCCCCTGAACAAGCAGCTCGTCCGCGGCGAGCCGTCCTTCGAGGTCTCCTACATCGGCTTCCACGTGGCGAAGCCGCCCTTCGACGACAAGAAGGTGCGGCAGGCCTTCACCCTCGCCATAGACAAGGAGGCCATCGCCCGCGAGGTGCTCTCGAACCTCGCGGTGCCGGCCTATGGGGTGTTGCCCCCAGGCTTCCCCGGACACAACCCCAACATCAAGCCCCTGCGCTTCGACCCCGTCCTGGCCAAGAGGCTCCTGGCGGAGTCCAAGTACGGCGGGGCAGGTATGATGCCCCGCGTCATCATGACTCTCCCCGGCACGGGCGGCACCGTGGGGCTGGACACCGAGGCGATCATCGAGATGTGGAAACAAAACCTCGGGGTGGCGGTGGAGATCCAGCAGACCGAGTGGGCGACGTACCTGCAGGACCTGAACCGCCAGCGCTTCCAGATGTTCGGCGGCATCGGCTGGGCCGCCGACTATCCCGACCCCCAGGACTTCGTTGACATCCTCTTCCACAGCAAGAGCTTCAACAACCATGGGGCCTACAACAGTCCCCAGGTTGACCGCCTGTTGGAGCAGGCCCGTACCGAGCAAGACAGCGACAAGCGCATCAAGCTCTACCAGGACGCCGAGCAGATGGTGGTAGACGATGCCGTCTGGATACCCCTCTGGTACACCGGGGAGCGCTACGTGCTCATCAAGCCCTACGTCAAGGGGTACAAGCTAACCCGGATGATCGTCCCCAAGCTGAAGGACGTCTACATCGAGCGGCAGTGAGGGCGTAGAGCCCCATGACTGCCTACATCGTCCGCCGCCTGCTCTGGCTGCCGGTGCTCCTGCTCATCGTGGTCTTCATCACCTTCGTCCTCGGCACCTATGGCCCGGGCGACCCCGTGGAGGTGCGGCTGGGGACCAAGGCCAATCCCGAGGCCGTGGCCCGGCTGCGCCATCAGCTCGGGCTGGACCGGCCCTTCGCGGTGCAGTTCGCCGACTACGTGGGCGGGGTGGTGCGGGGCGACTTCGGCGAGAGCTACCGTTACCCCGGTCGCAAGACGCTGGACCTGATCCTCCCCCGGATGGCCGTCTCCGCCCAGTTGAACCTGGCCGCCCTGCTGATTGTCCTGGTCATCGGGCTCCCGGTCGGCATGCTGGCGGCGCGCTTCCAGGGGCGCTGGCTGGACCCGGCCATCGTGACGGGCATCGTTCTCTTCTCCTCACTGCCGGTGCTCATCACGGGGCCCCTCTTGCTCTTCTTGTTCGTGGTCATCCTCAAGCTGCTGCCCAGCGCCGGCTGGGGCGGGCTCTTCGATCCCCGCGTCATCCTTCCCGCGGTGACCATCGCCATACCCGGCCTCGCCCTCATCGTGCGGGTCATGCGCACCAGCACCCTCGAGGTGCTGAGCCAGGACTACGTCCGCACCGCCCACGCCAAGGGACTCACGCCTCAGATCGTTGCGCGGCGCCACGTGGCCCGCAACGCTTTCCTGCCGGTGCTAACGATGCTGGGTTTCTCCCTGGCCGGCCTCATCGGGGGGACCATCGTGGGGGAAACGATCTTCGGCATCCCCGGCGTAGGGCGGCTGGGCCTGGAGTCGGTCTTCAACCGCGACTACCCTGTCATCATGGCCTTCACCATCCTCGGCTCCACGATCTTCGTCCTCGCCAACCTGATCGTAGACGTGGCCTACACGTTCCTCGATCCGCGCATCCGGTACTGACCATGGCAGTGCAGGCCCCAGCCGATGTGCTGCGCCGCCCGGCCCAGGGGCACTGGGCGCGGGCCTGGCACCGGCTGCTCGGCAAGAGGCTCGCCCTAGCGTGCCTGGCCGTTATCATCGGCCTGTACGGCGCTGGCATCTTCGCCCCCTTCGTCGCCCCCCAGCACTACTCCACCCAGAACCTGTCCCTGTCCCGGCGGCCGCCCTCGCGGGAGCACCTCCTCGGCACCGACCGGCTGGGCCGCGACCTCCTCAGCCGGGTGATCTACGGCCTGCGCACCACGGTGGTAGTTAGCGTGGCAGCGGTAGTGACCGGGGGCCTCTTTCTAGGGGTAACCATGGGGCTGCTGAGCGGCTACTTCGGGAAGAAGGTGGACTCCTTCATTATGCGCAGCGGCGAGGTCGCCTCCGCTTTCCCAGAGATACTGCTGCTTATACTGCTGGCGGCCACCCTGCGGCCCCGGATCCTCAACTTCATCCGGGGGATCGAGGACGCCTGGGGCTTTCGCGGCCTGGTCGAGAGCGGGGTCGTGGACTACTTCGTCATCTCGCTGGCAGTGGCCGTCTTTAGCTGGTTTGGCATGGCGCGCCTGGTGCGGGGCCAGGTCCTCTCCCTGCGCACCGCCGAGTTCGTGGAGGCCGCCCGGGCCCTGGGGGCCCCCACCAGCCGCATCCTCTTCAGCCATCTGCTTCCCAACGTGCTGGGCATCATCATCGTCATCGTGACCATCGGTCTGGGGGGCGCGGCGGGGAGCGAGTTTATCCTGAGCTTCCTGGGCATCGGCGTCCAGCCGCCGGTGCCCAGCCTGGGGGCGATGGTGGCCGAGGGCTTCGGCATCGGCAACCTGAGCCTGTTGCGCCAGTACCCGCACCTGATCCTGTTCCCCATCGGCGTCATCTTCCTCCTGATCTTCGCCTTCAACCTCCTGGGGGACGCCCTGGCCGACGTCTTCAACCCCAGGACCCGGTAGCCCGCCTTCACCAAGCCATTGAACGAGGCCGCGGACATAATGTAAGAGCAGGAAGGGACTTGGGCTTGTAAGGAGGCCCCGGTGCAGCTAAAGCAAGTCCTGGCCGCGGTGCCGGGATTGCCCAAACGCTTCGTCTATTACCTGGAGAGCCTGGGCTACATCAAGCCGCGGAAGGTGCCCAAGGCCCGCATCGCCCGCCGCGACTACTCGGCGGAGGACCTCCAGCTACTGCGCTCCATCTGGCGCTACTACCAGCGGGGCTTCTCCCTCCAACACGCCTACAAGCAGGCCACCAAGGAGAGCCACGTGGTGACCTACGTGGCTCTGGCGGTGCCCGTCCCGCAGCAGCGCCAGGTCGTGGAGCGGCTGCGGGGCCAGGAGGAGGTAGAGGCGGCGGCGGCAGTCTACGGCGAGAGCTTTGGGCTCATCGCCAAGTGGCGGACCGCCGAGGAGCATGACCTCTATCCCTTCCTCGTCTCCCTGCTGCGGGAGGCGGGGCTCACGTCCATACCCGCGGTCTGGAAGGCCGACGAGCGGTTCCGCCGCGCCGGCCGGAAGGCCAGGAAAGGAGTCCACGTGCGCGCCTACGTTCTCCTCAAGATCCCCGGGACCAGCGCCGACCGCATCTTGCAGCAGCTCCGCGCCTTCTCCGGCATCACCGAGGCCGGCGTGGTCTACGGCGAGACGGACATCGTGGCCAAGGTCGAGGTGGGAAGCCAGGAAGAGCTGGACCGGCTCGTCATGGAGCAGGTCCACGGCATCCCCGGCGTCGAGTCCACCCGCACCTACATCGTGGTCGGCGGCCTCCACTGGAGCCGGGACGTCCCTTAGAGTCTACCCAACAACCTCAACCCTCCCCCGTCTCCTTGGCCAAGGGGACGGGAGGGCTCGCCCGTCGCTGCCCTGGGATCGCTGCCGCCGCGCCCACCCACCGACCAAGGCTGGTGCTTGCCCCTTGACAGTCCGGGGAGGCCGCTATAAAGTACAAAGTAGGACTTGTCCTTTAGGAGGACCGCGATGGAAGAGCTGTGGAACGACGTCTTGAAGCTGCGGGCGCTGGAGGAGCTCCTTCACGAGGAGTACCAGCAGCAGCTCCGCTATGCCAGGGCCGTCAGCGGCAACTTCGCGGCGGCAGACAATATCTACAAGCACCTGGCCCAGGTCCAGTCGGCCATCAAGCGGCTGGAGGACCACGCCGTCGCTGCTCGGGCCGCGTAGCTGGTCTGGCCGCTCTAGCAGGCTGCTGAGAAAGCCTGTCGAACCATCCCCCTGGTCCCCCTTCCCTTCGACAGGCTCAGGGCAGGCTCTTCCCGGGAAGGGGAGTTGAATCTGTCCCGACCTGTCGGGACAGACCCCCGCCCCTTCGGCTACGCTCAGGGTAAACTCCGGGGCAAGACCCCTCTGGACTCCCCCATTTTTCATCACCCTGCTAGAAGTAGCCTATCGCGGGCGTTGCCTCAGCGCCCCCGACGCCAGGGCCGCCTGAACAACCTCCGGACCCCTTTGGGCCCCCGCCAGGCGCCGTAGAGGACGGGGGCCGCCAGCACCAGCAGCCAGCCAGCATCCAGGGCGAAGGGGCCCTCCGCGCGCCCGCAGGCGAGGCCACCGCCCCGGCGGCCTTCAGGGGTCGGCGAGGCGACCGGGGCTCCCGGCGTGGGGGTGCGGGCCTCCCCTGCCGCCACCGCTGTGGGTGTGGCTGTCGGCTGGAACCCCAGGGGCGGCAGGGTAGGGGGCACGCCCGCGGTAGGCGAGGGCCTCGGCATGGGGGTAGGCGGCGGCGGCGCCCCCACCGACTCGCGCCACTGCCGGTCCAGGCCCTCCAGGTCGAAACCATAGACCCGCTGCAGCGCCGCCTCCAGCACAGGGGTCTCCTTGAAGGCCCCCAGGAGGTCGCGGAACTTCTGCGAGCTGTAGCGGTCTATCAGATAGGCCACCACGCTCCGAGACTGCCCGTAGAAGAGGATCACCTCCTCCGGCGTGCCCGGCCGGCCGCCCAGCGCCCGCAGGGGAAGGAGGGCATTCTGGCGGATGCCTTCGCGCAGGGCCCGCTCGTACTCCCCGCTGGACTCCAGGTTGCCGTACTCGGCCACCCCCTCATGCATCCAGGAAGGGAGCCGGCCGCCCACGGGGGCGGCGGCCTCGTAGAGGAGGATGTGCGTGAACTCGTGGGAGGCCACCCCGCGCACGAAGGGGTCCTCGGCCAGGACCAGCACCACCCGCTGCTCGAAGGAGGCCTGACCCTCGGTGATGAGGCCGCTGCGGGTGGTCTGGCTCACGAAGGGCAGGGCAGCCCCCATGTCCCTGATGTTGTTGTAGATCACGATGCGCACCGGCCGCGCCAGCCGCGCCCCCAGCACCGTTCCCATTCGCGCCTGGGTCTCCTCCATGGCTTTGAGGATGGTCTGGGCCCGCGACTGGATGGGGCCGTAGTAGAAGACCTGGATGAGACCGCCGCCGCCCGTCAGCTCCCGCCAGGTGAAACGGGGGTCCATATAGAGGAAGCGCTCCGGGCTGGTCTCCAGGGTGTTGCCGGCCTCGTCGCGCAGCCGGTAGCTGTAGACCATCTCCGTCCCCGGCGGTTGATAGTTCGTCCCTCCTTCAGTGCCAGCCGCCCCTGCCGTCCGGAGCAGGTGCTGGGCACGGATGGATGCCCCTTTTTCGAAGGTGGGGTAGGCGAAGGCGGTCACCGAGCGGCCAGCGATCTGGTAGGTGAGCACCACCTCCACGATGGGGCTGGAGCTCTGGGCCTCGAGCTTGAACAGCGCCCCCTCCGGAAAGCGGCTCTCCACCGACGAGGCGGTGATCCGGATGGGCCCGCCCTGGGCGCGGACGCCGTGGCTGCGGA
>JACQGV010000245.1 GCA_016199375.1 Chloroflexota bacterium
TCCGCTGAGCTACGGGCGCACCGCCCCAGTATAGCCCGCCGCCGAAGCACGAGGGCAGAAGCTCAGGGAGCGCTTCGCCCACTTGGCCAGCGTGGGCCGTTCCCGGCGTTTGACAAACACCTCGCCCCGTGCGATGATAGAGAACATCTGTTCTATAGGAGCCCGCCATGGCCCAGGTCTACTTCGAGGAGATCCAGGTCAAGTCCGTCATCAACCGGGTGCAGGCGCCCAACATGGGCCTCAAGTGGACCATCAACCCCTATCGCGGGTGCCAGCACGCCTGCGTCTACTGCTTCGCCCGCAAGTACCACCTGGAGCTGGGCTACAATCCGGGCCTGGACTTCAACACCCGCATCATCGTCAAGACAAACGCCCCCAAGGTGGCCCGGGAGCAGCTCCGCAGCCCGGGGTGGAGGCACGAGACGATACTGCTGGGCGCCGCCTGCGACCCCTGGCAGCAGGCCGAGGCGCGCTACGGCATCACCCGCGAGATCGTCAAGGCCCTGCTGGCCCACCAGAACCCCCTCTCCATCCTCACCAAGTCCACGCTCATCCTGCGCGACGCCGACCTGCTGGCCGCCCTGGCCAGGGTAGCGGAGGTCCAGGTCAATTTCAGCGTCGGCACCCTCGACGAGGAGGTCTGGAAGAACGTGGAGCCGGAGACTCCCAAGCCCAGCAAGCGGCTCGAGGCCATGGGTGAGCTGGTCAAGCTCGGAGTTCCGGCCGGGGTGATGCTGGCGCCCATCATCCCTGGGCTGTCGGACGCCCCCGCCAGCATCGAGGCGGTCATCCGCGCCGCCGCCGAGCACGGCGCCAACCACGTCAGCCCGGTGACCCTGCACCTGCGCCCCGGCGCCAAGGAGTGGTTCATGCCCTTCCTGCGCGAGACCTACCCCTATCTGGAGCCGCGCTACGCCCGCCTGTACAAGGGCGCCTACGCGCCCGCGGAGTACACCCAGGCTGTGGCCCGCACGGTGGAGGAGCTGAAGCGCAAGTGGGGCTTCGCGAATCGGCAGCGCCGAGCGCCCTGTCAAGCCCAGCCGCGGGGCCAACTGGCGCTGGCTTTATAAGGTCCCGCGCTGTTCAGCACCCTTGCGCGCCCAGACCAGGTACAGGGGATCGCCCTGGGGTGGGCTGCGGTCCTCCGCCCGGATGTCGCTCCAGCCGCCCGCCAGCCGGAAGTAGGCCTGGACCAGCATCGCCCGCTCCGCGTCCTTGAACATCCGCCAGACCTGCACCGCTTTGGTGGGGAACATGCGGTTCGAGAAGGTGACCAGGAAAGGCCCGCCGGGCCGCAGGACCCGGCGCACCTCCTGAAAGACCGCCAGCGGCTGTACCAGGTACTGCACTGACACCGTTAGCATGGCCCCGTCGAAGACGGCGTCCGGGAAAGGGAGACGCGGGTCGCGGTTCAGGTCGTGGACAACGCGGTCATCAAGCTGGGGGTTCTCCTGCAGCTCGACGGCGTTGAGGCCCAGGCCCACCAGGCGGCGCTTGCGGAAGCCGGGCGGCAGGTGCGAGCGCCAGCTCGACATCAGGTCCAGCAGCTCGCCGTCCTGGGGCAGGCAGCCCTCGAAGGCGCGCCCCACCGCTGCGAGGGCGCCCTCGTCTATGTGCACCACCAGGCGCGGCTGCACGTAGAAGAGGCGGTCGTCGCGCTCGTCCTCGCGCTGGAAGTGGTGGGGCTCGAAGGGCGAGCCCTCGCCGGGAGCGCTCGTGTCGTCCACGGTCAAACCTGCCCGCCACCCGACCGGGGCAAGGGTGGGTGCGCCGAGTATAATAGCCGCCAGCCCGGCGCGCCAGGGTTGCGCCCGCCCCGCCCGCGCCACCCACCAGGCGCGCCCGCAGTCGCCCATGCTAGCGCCAGGAGGGGGCCTTTTGCACACGCCAGGAGAGGCCGCCAGCGCCGGCGCCCGGCAGCCGAGCGCCGCCAGGCCACCCATCGGGGTGGACCTGGATGGCGTCATCAGCAGCCCTCTCCTGGGGTGGAACATCGCCATCAGCCGCCGCACCGACCTCCCTTCCCCGCCGACCAGCTTCGCCCACGACTGGCCTCGCGGCCCGGCACGGCCGCTGCTCTGGCTGGCCAACGCCGCCCGCTTCTTCGCTCGCGTGCCCACGCCCGACGCCCGCGAGGGCCTGCAGCTCCTGGCCCAGCGACGCTCCGTGGTCCTCATCACCGGTCGCAGCCACCTGGCCCGCAGCCTCACCGAGCGCTGGCTGCGCCGCCACGGGCTGGAGCAGTACGTGGCCGAGCTACGGAGCAACGACACCGACCTGCGCACCGCCCACTTCAAGCTCCGCGTGCTACGGGAGCGCGCCATCACGGAGCACGTTGACGACGATGGCGCGACGGCCATGTTCCTGGCGCGCAGCGGCCTCGGGCGGGTCTATCTGCGGGACTGGCCCCGCAACCGGGGGCTGCCCTACCCCGCGAACGTCGTCCGCATCTTGAGCCTCTCCGACCTAGCGCAGCACCTTGAATAGGTGCGACAGCGTCCTCCCCTTGCAGGACACGACGCCAGCGGGCGGGAGGGTGGGTGAAACAGCGTCCGTGGGGCGCTGAGGGGGGCCCGGCCTCGCTGGTGCCAGCACACCCCGGCCATCCAAGCCCCTGATGGAGTGCTCGGGGTTACAATAGGGTGAGTCCAGGGCCAACCAAAGGAGGCGCACATGGCTGCCGAGCCCGGCATTTTCGAGACCATCTACACCCTGCGCTCTCTGCGGCGCTTCAAGCCCGACCCCGTGCCCAGGGAGGCGATCCACAAGGTCATCGAGGCGGCCACCAAAGCGCCCAGCGCCAGCA
>JACQGV010000241.1 GCA_016199375.1 Chloroflexota bacterium
ATGCCGACGTGGTGCGCCACAACATAGACTCCCTCAAGCGTCTCCTCGGCCGTCAGCCCCGCTAGTGTCCCATTTCGGAGATTCGTTGAACAAATCCTAGGGGGATTAGCAAGGGGGCCTGCCTGGGGGGATTAGCAAGGGGGCCTGCCTGCTCCCAGGCCAAGCCAGGCCGCTGCTGCCCTAGCCCCACCTCTTGATCATCTGGTCCTCGTAGGCCAGGTCAACATCGTGGCCCAGCTTGCCGGGAGTGAACTCGATGCGCTCCAGGCCGCGCTGTTTGCGCCACCACTCGTAGGTGTCGGCGATGCCCGCGCGGAAGTCGAAGCGGGGCCAGAATCCAAAGTGGTCCCTGGCCTTCTGGATGCTATAGATAGCGTTGCGTTCCCCCTCCAGGGGCATGATGCCGTCCATGGACCCCTTCGCCTGGCCGTAGGGCACGTAGACCTTCTCGGCCTTAGCGCCCACCACGCTGGCGATGATATCTACCAGGCCATTGGCGGTCACGGCCTCAGAGCCGTTGATGTTATAGGCCTGGCCAATGCTCGCGTCCGACTGGGCCGCGGCGATGCACGCCCGGGCGAAATCGTCCACGTGGCCGATGTGAATCAGGGACTCGCCCGTGCCGCCCACCAGTATCTTCCGGCCCAGCAGCAGCCGGGCGAAGTAGCTGCCCTCGCGGTCGTCCATCCAGTTCTCGGGCCCGTAGATGGCGGCCGGCCGCAGGATGGTGGCCGGCCAGCCCTTGGTCCTGTTAGTATCCAGCAGGAACTCCTCGCACTGGACCTTCTCGGCAGTGTAGGAGGCCAGCCCGGGGGCGGTGCCCACCTTGCTGCGGTACGGGAAGCGCTCTAGCACGGGCAGGGTAACACTCTTGGCGTAGACACCGGCTGTGCTGCAAAAGACGTAGTGCTTGATGCGACCGTTGAACATCTCCACGATGGGCTCCAGGTTGCGGACCTGGTAGCCGGTCATGTCGAAGATTGCCTCGAAGCCCTCCTCCCTGCCCGCCAGGGCTCGGCGCACGGCTGCGGGGTCGCGGCGGTCGGCGTAGAGGCGCTCGACGCCCTCCGGCAGGGTCGCCTCGGTCTTGCCGCGGTTGAGGATGGTGACCTGGTGCCCCTCTCTGGCCAGCGCGCGCAGCAGGCGCAGGCCGATAAACCTGGTGCCACCCAGCATTAACACCTTCATGTCTCTCCTCCCATTGGCCGTTTGAGCGCGCGGCCGCACCAGCGAGCGCCCGTGGTATGAATCGGCGTACCAGGTGAGATTCCTGTCCTCCCCAAGAGGGGACTCGGAACGACAGCCGGGAGTATGCCATCCCGAGGTGCAACCGGGCGCTAGTCCCTGGTGGTGAAGAGCTGCACCAGGCTGGTGAAAGAGCCGGCGGCGCCGCCCTGGGTCTGGACCAGGCTCCTGGTCACATTCTTCAGCTGGCGGGGCCCTGCCCTGCCCCGGAGCTGCAGGTATGACTCATAGACCTGCCGCAGGCCCGTGCCGCCGGGCTGGTAGCCGTTGGCCAGGAGCCCGCCGTCGGTGTTGGTAGGCAGCTCGCCCTCCGGGTCGAAGAACCCGGCCTGGAGCCGGGCCGCCGCCTGCCCGCGAGGCGCCAGGCCCAGGTCCTCACAGGCGAGGAACTCTAGCAGGGTGAAGGCATCGAAGAGCTGGGCATGGCCCACCGCCCGCAGCGGGTCGCGGACTCCCGCCATGAGGTAGGCCCGCTCGGCCGCCAGGGCCGTCTCCGGCAGGCCGCTGAAGGAATAGGATGGCGCCAGTTGCCCCTCGCGCCCGCCCGAGGCCTGGCCCAAGCCCTCGACCAGGACGAAGTCGTCCCGGAGTTGGCGCGCCACCTCGGGGGTGCAGACGATGGCCGCGGCCCCTCCGTCGGCAACGGCGCAGCAGTCCGTAAGGCCCAGGGGCCAGGCGATGGGCGGCGACTCCAGGGCCTCCCGCAGGGTGATCTCGTCCCGCAGCGCCGCCCTGGGGTTGCGGGCGCCGGCGCGGCGGCTCTTCACGGCGATGCGGGCCAGCGCCTCCTTGAGCTCCTCCGGCCGCAGGCCATACTGGTGAGCATAGCGGGTGGCATAGAGGGCGTACTGGGCGGGCACCCGCAGCTCCGTGAACAGCGACTCGGGCCCCACGTGGCCCTCTCCGCCGAAGGCGCGCCCGCCCTCGCCCGGCGCCGTAAACCCGGCGTCCGTGGCCTTCTCGATGCCCAAGGCCAGCACCAGGTCGAAGGTGCCCGACGCCACGGCCAGACAGGCGTGGCGCAGCACGTCGGCGCCGCTGGCGCCGCCATTGTTCACCTTGGTCATGGGCTTGTAGCCCAGCTTCAGCGACCAGTTGAGGAGGGCGTGGTTGGCGGAGACGCTGTTGCACCCGAACCAGGCGGCCTGGATGTCCTTGGTCTCGACGCCGGCGTCGGCGATGGCCTCGAAGCCCGCCTCGACGATCATGTCCTCCTGGGAGGCGTCGAAGCGCTCCCCGGCCACGGTGCACCCCATGCCGACGATGGCCACCTTGCCGCGGATGCTACCCATGGCGACCCCCTGTCAAAAAGTGGGGGCGAGGGTGCCTCGCCCCACTTGCCGTAGCCGAGGCCCAGCTAGTCGCGGGGCGAAAAGACAGTGCAGATGGTGCTGAAGGAGCCGGTGAGCCCGCCCTGGTTGTGGGCCAGGGAGTAGCGGATGTTCTTCACCTGGCGCCCCTCCGCCTTGCCCTGGCACTGCTTGTAACACTCGTAGATCATCTTCAGGCCTGTGGCGGGCACCGGATGGCCAGTGCACTTCAGGCCGCCGTCGGTGTTGACGGGGATCGTCCCCTCCAGGTCGTAGCGGCCCTCCAGGACGTAGTCGCCGCCCTTGCCGCGCGGCGCGATGCCCACGTCCTCGTAGTCCACCAGCTCATTCACGGTGAAGGCGTCGTGGAGCTGCACGTGGGAGAGCTCCTGCATGGGGTCCACGATGCCCGCCTGCTGGTAGGCGATCTGGGCGGCCAGCACGTTCTCCGGGAACTCCAAAAACTGGTAGCGCGGGCTGATGCGCCCCTCCCGCCAGCCGGAGGCGAGCCCCAGGCCCTTCAGGACCACGTAGTCGTCCCGGAACTTCCTGGCGATCTCAGGGGTGGTGATGACGGCGGCGGCCCCGCCGTCTATGTTGGCGCAGCAGTCGTAGAGGCCCAGAGGCCAGGCGATGAGGGGGGCGTTCACCGCCTCCTCCAGGGTGATCTCCTTGCGGAAATAGGCCTTGGGGTTCAGGGTCCCGTTGTGATGGTTCTTGACGGCGATGCGCCCCAGGGCGCGCTTGAGCTGCTCGAAGGTGAGGCCGTAGTGGTGCATGTAGCGGGTGGCATAGAGAGCGAAGTGCAGGGGCACCGCGCCGTTGTGGATCATCGCCTCCATGCCCAGCGTGGAGGGGTCGCCTTGCATGGTGATGCCCGTGGTGCCGGCGTCCTTCTGCTTCGCCGCCGCCGCAGCGATGACGATGTCGTACACGCCCGAGGCCACCGCCAGCGCCGCCGAGCGGAAGACCTCGCCGCCCGTGGCACAGGCGTTCTCCACCCCGCTCACGGGGACGTAGGAGAGCTTCAGGGCCCCATTGAGCCCCTGGGTGGCGGAGACACCCCCCACCCAGCCGGCCTGGACCTCCTTGGAGTCAATGCCGGCATCCTGGATCGCTTCGAAGGCGGCGTC
Organism: Chloroflexota bacterium; assembly: GCA_016199375.1. Lineage (GTDB taxonomy): Bacteria > Chloroflexota > Dehalococcoidia > SHYM01 > SHYM01 > JACQGV01. Next base: position 3,689 of record JACQGV010000241.1, read on the forward strand.
AATCACCAGGTCCTCGGAGCCCTTGTCCCAGAGCTCGCCCACCTTGGTGGCGCCCATCCCGATGATAGCGACCTTATCCCTGATGCTCTCCATGATCGCTCCCTTCGCTCCCGGCACCGCCGCTGAGCCGATTATACCAGAGGTGCGGCCCTACGAGCTGGGCTTCGGCGGCTCGCGCATGACCGCCGCCCACCCCGGGGGCTCGCCCCTGACCGTGGGCCGGTCCCGGCTCTCGCCGATGAGCTCCCGGCGCAGAGCCATCCCGTCCGCGCGGAAGAGCCGCTGGTCCATGGTCTTCAGGTCGGGGGCGATGGCGGAGCGGAACCCCATCTGGCCCAGCACCTCCCGCTCCACGTCAATGCCGGGCGCCACCTCCACGAGCACGGGGCCGCTGGGCCCCAGCTTGAAGACGGCCCGCTCGGTGACATATAGGACTTCCTTGCCCCTCCGGTGCATATCCCTACCGCTGAAGCAGATGTCCTGCACCCTCTCCACCAGGCGCTGGCTCTGTCCCTCCTGCGCTATCGCCAGCTTGCCGTCCCCAGCCCGCACCTGCAGGCCGCGGGCGGTGAAGGTAGCGCAGAAGACGACCTTCTTGGGGCCCTGGGAGATGTCCATGGAGCCGCCGGGGCCGATGAAGGCGCCGCCGAAGCGCAGGAGATTCACGTTCCCCTCCCGGTCCAGCTCCCCAAAAGCCAGGAAGCAGGCGTCAATGCCGCCCCCGTTGTAGTAGTCGAACAGCTCCTGGTAGCTGAGCATGAAGGGCGGGTTGAGGGGCCAGCCCCCGCCTCCCGACACGCCGCCGGGAGCGCCCGCGACGCACCCGTGCTCCACGCTGATGGTCAGCAGGTCCTGGATGTCCTCCTCCCGCGTGATGGGGACCAGGGCGGCGCCGGGGATGCCGGCCCCCACGTTCAGGCTCATGCCCGGTCGCAGCTCCAGGGCGGCCCGCCGCCCCGCAATCTTGTCCGCCGTCAACGGGTAGACCACGGCCGGAGGCTCCGGCACCCGCACCGCGCCATCCTGGCTCAGGATGTAGCGGTCGGGGAAGGTCTCGTTCTGCTTCTGCTGCGGGTCCACCACGATGTAGTCCACCAGCATCCCCGGCACCACCACCTGGCGAGGATGCAGGCTCCCCCGCTGGGCCAGCCGCTTCACCTGGGCGATGACGGTGCCGCCGGAGCGCTTGGCCGCCATGGCCTGATAGAAGATGCCCAGGGTCAGCGGTTCCTCCTCCAGGGCGATGTTCCCGGCCTCATCCGCCGTGGACCCGCGGATGATGGCGACGTGGATTGGGAAGGCCGGGTAGAGAAGCCGCTCTTCGCCCAGCACATTGACTACCTCGGTCAATGGCTCCACGGTGACGTTGTTCAGGCGCCCTCCGCCCAGGCGAGGGTCCACCATGGTGTGCAGCCCCACCCTGCTGAGGAGCCCCCGGCTGCCGGCGGCGATCTCCCGCAGCAGGAGATGTCCCGTGGCCAGGGGGATAAAGTAAGCCTCCACCTTGTCCTGCTGGATCAGGGCAATCAGCTCGGGCAAGGGAGGGAACCAGCTCTCGTAGACCCGCTTCAGCATCCCCTCGTGGGAGAGGTGCTCATAGCCCGGCCCGGCCCCGGTGGGACTGGGGTCGTACCAGGTGAGGTCACGGGGCGCCCCCTCGGTCAGAAAGCGCGCCTCCAGGGCCGCCAGCACCTTCTCCGGCAGCATGGTGCCCACGATGCCGCCCACGGTGACGGTATCGCCGCTCTTGACCAGGCCGGCGGCCTCTTCTGCGGTGATGACCCTAGGAGCCATGAGCACCCTCCCGCGGTTGTGGCCCCAGGATACCACGGCCCCTACGGTCATCCAAGCCAAGAGGCGAGGGCACCAGCCCTCGCCTCTTGAAACCGGCCTGAACTAGTGCTCTAGTCGCGCCCGCCCACGATGGTCACGGCGCAGGTGAAGGAGCCTGGCGTGCCGCCCAGGTTGTGGGTGAGGCCCAGGGTGGGGTTCTTGCGCTGGCGTGGGCCCGCCTTCCCCTGGAGCTGCTTGTACACCTCGTACAGCATCCGGACGCCCGACGCGCCGATAGGGTGGCCGAAGCACTTGAGGCCCCCATCCGGGTTCACCGCCAGCTCGCCCTCCAGGTCGAAGACACCGTTCATGACGTACTCGGGCGCCTTGCCCCGGGGCGCCCAGCCCATGTCCTCGCAGATGATGAGCTCGGTGATGGAGAAGCAGTCGTGGACCTCGGCGTGGTCAATCTCCTTCAGTGGGTTCTTCACCCCCGCCTGCTGGTAGGCCTGCTTGGCTGCGGTCACATTCTCCTCGAAGTGCACGAAGTCATACTGGCTCTGCAGGGTCCCCTGGCGTCCGCCGCAGGTCAGGCCCAATCCCTTGACCAGGACGTAGTCCGAGCGGAGCTGCTTGGCGATCTCGGGGCGGGTGATGACGGCGGCCGCCGAGCCATCGGAGACGCCGCAGCAGTCGAAGAGCCCCAGCGGGGTGGCGATGATGGGCGCGCTCAGCGCCTGCTCGATGGTGATCTCCCGCTGGAAATGCGCCTTGGGGTTCAGGGAGCCGTTGTGGTGGTTCTTGACGGCGATGCGGGCCAGGGCCCGCTTCAGGTCCTCGGGCTTCATGCCGTAGTGATGGGCGTAGCGCTGGGCCGCCAGGGCGAACTGCACCGGCGGCGGCGTGGGCGGCGACACGGCGGTGCCGCCGCCGCCGCCGCCCGCCAGGCCGGTGAAGCCGCTATCCTTCAGCTTCTCCACCCCGGCCGCCAGGACGATGTCGTAGACCCCTGCCGCCACCGCGTAGCAGGCGTTGCGGAAGGCGTCGCTGGCAGTGGCGCAGGCGTTCTCCACCCGGGTGATGGGGATGTACTCCAGCTTGACGGCCTGGGCCAAGGGCTGGCCGGTGGCGGCCGTGCTCTGGCTGCCGAGCCACGCCGCTTGGATGTCCTTGGACTCGATGCCGGCATCGGCCAGGGCCTCATAAACGGCATCCACCATCAGGTCCTCGCCGTTCTTGTCCCAGCGCTCGCCGAACGCCGTACACCCCATGCCTATGACCGCTACCCGGTCCTTGATGCTCTCTGCCATCAGGCTCGCTCCTCTCTGATCGCTAGCCGCGCACCGGCATGGACTTCCAATAGTAGTTGTGAATGCCCCCCGCCAGGCGCAGCTTCCGGAACGTCAGCTCCAGGGGCATGTCTATCTTGACTTCCTTGGTATCCCGGTCGGTCATCATCAGCACCGCCCGGCCCCCGATATCGAAGTCAATGACGCTGATCACCAGGGGCACATCAGGCGTCCCGGCGATGTAGTCCATGGAGTAGGTGAAGAGCTTCGACCTCCGATCGGAGAGGCGGGTGGGTGTGAAGTTGTCCTTCTCGTGGCAGATGGTGCAGACCCGCTGAGGCGGGTACTGGACGGTGCTGCACTTGTTGCACTTCACGCCCTGGAAGCGGAGCACCTCCGCCTGCTCGCGGTAGAGGGCCGCGGGCGAGGGGCCCGAGGCGGCCGGACGACGGACGCCGCTGTCAGCGGAGTACATCCCCCGCCACTTCAGGTAATCAGCGTAGTCACCGATGGCCTTCTTGGAGGCCAGGAAGCCCTTCATGCCGCGGCGGGGGAGCTTCTGGACGTCGGCGATCCTGGCGGTGGTCTTGACCACCAGGGCATCGGCGCCGTCGCCATAGTTGACCACCAGGATACACTGGTCAGGCTTGGCCTCCTCGAGGGCCGCCACCAGCTGCATCAGGGCAAAAGCGGTGCCGGTGGCGCCCAGCTTGCCGAACAAGGGGTCCTGGACCTTCTTGGGATCGGCCTTGATCAGCCGCACCGCCTCGGCGTGGCGCCGGGCATCGGGGGCGGAGAGGATGACCTTATCGAACTGCTCCATCTTCAGGCCGGACTTCTTGAGCAGCTCGGTCACGCACTGGCCCACCGCCTTCAGGTAGCCCTCCTGGAAGACGAAGCGGTCCTCCCAGGAGCGCAGCGTGGTCTCGCCCTCCGCCCGCCAGACGTCCAGGATCTCGTTGGTCACGGCGTGCTGGGCCTCAATGGTGGCCGCCTCGCCCGTGTCGCCGAAGAGTAGAGCCGCGGCGCCATCACCACCGTTGCGCTCGACATCCGAGCGGGGCGAGCCGAGCCGGACATCAGCCGCTGTGACCAGCACCCGCTTGCCCGACCCTGCCTTGACCGCGTTCATTGCCATCGTCACGGCGATGGTCCCCGAGCGCAGGCTGTGGCCCACGTCGGCGGTGAAGATGCTGGTACCCAGGTCGGCCGCCGTGGCGATGGTGCTGGCGGCCTGCTTCTCCTCATAGGGGAAGGTGGTGGAGGCTACATAGAGGCCATCCACAGCCTTGCGGTCGAGGCCGGCCAGACAGTCAGTGGCGGCGGCCACCGACATGGTCAGCGAGTCTTCATCGAAGTTTGTAACCGACCGCTCGGCCTTCGAGCCCCAGTCCTTGGTCGCCTCCCCCAGTCTCCAGACTGGCACATAAGCACCGAAAGAGATAATCCCGGCCATTCAACTCCTCCTCCTGCTTTTTTGACCCCCGCAGTTTGAGCACCCGTTTGCAACCGGCGGGATTGTAGCACGCGCTTTTTCCCAGTGTCAACCAACCCCCCGTCAGGTGCAGACCCGAGAATTGCCCCTCGGCGCGCCTGCGTGCTAGCATGAGTTCGACAGCCTGGGGTTGCTTATTCGGTAAAGCCCCGGGCACATTGCATCAAGGAGCCCACCGTGCGCAAGCGTCTCTTCGTCCTCCTGACCATCGCCCTGGCCAGCGCTCTTCTCGCCAGCGCCTGCGGCCTGCCCGCCCTCGGGTCCAGCCGACGCAGCCAGAGCCCCCCTGCCACCGCCACCCCGGTCCAGGGAGCCAAGGCTGCGCCCAGCACGACCATCGAGGCCAATGTAAACCTGCTCCGGGAGACCCTGGAGATCCTCGCCGCTGACCACGTGGACCGCCAGAACCTCAACCTGCAGAAGCTGCGGGACGGTGGTATCCGGGGCGTCATTCAGGCGCTGAACGACCCCCACAGCGCCTACATTGACGCCGAGAGCTACCGCGTCGGCCGCAACGACCTCTCCGGCAGCTTCGATGGCATCGGCGCCCAGGTAGCCCTGCGCGAGGGCGAGATCACTATTGTGTCTCCGATCCCCGGCTCCCCGGCCGAGCGCGCCGGCCTCCGCACTGGAGACGTCATCCTGGACGTGAACGGCGCGGCGGTCAAGGGCAAGAGCCTCTTAGAGGTGGTAGCCCTCATCCGCGGCCCCCGCGGCTCGGAGGTTACCCTCACCATCACGCGCCCCGGCTCCCAGCCCCAGAAGTTCACCATTGTCAGGGACATCATAAACCTCGACAGCGTCGCCTGGCGCATGGCGACCGAAGATGTGGCGCACATCCGCATCGGCTATTTCTCTCAGCGCACGACGCGGGAGTTGGAGGAGGCGCTGCGGCAGGCCCGCAGCCGGGGTGTCAAGGGCATCGTCCTGGATATGCGCGGCAACCCTGGGGGCCTGCTGGATGCGTCCGTGCGGGTTGCCAGCCAGTTCTTGCGGAGCGGGGTAGTGGTATATGAGGTGCAAAATGATGGCACCGAGCGCCCGTGGGGTGTCCTCTCCGGGGGCATAGCCACGACGACTCCCCTGGCAGTTCTGGTGGACGAGGGCAGCGCCAGCGGCGCCGAGGTGGTGGCAGGCGCCCTGCAAGACGCCCGCCGCGCCCCTCTGATCGGGACCAAGACCTTCGGCAAGGGCTCCATTAACATCGTGCGTGAGCTTTCCAACGGTGGCGCCCTTTACGTCACCTCCGGCCGCTGGCTCACTCCAGCCCGCCACCAGATCGAGGGCAAGGGC
>JACQGV010000243.1 GCA_016199375.1 Chloroflexota bacterium
CCGATCTTGTTGGCCACGTCGCCGTTGGCGGCGATGCGGTCGGCGCCTACGACAATGCAGTCCACCTGCCCCCGGCGCATCAGGTGGCCCGCCGCTGTATCGGCGATCAGGGTGACGGGGATGCCGTCCTGCTGTAGCTCCCAGGCGGTCAGGGCGGCGCCTTGAAGCCTTGGCCGCGTCTCGTCGGCCCAGACGGAGATGCGCTTGCCCTGCTCGACGGCGGCGCGGATGACGCCCAGGGCGGTGCCGTAGCCGACGGTCGCCAGGGCGCCGGCGTTGCAGTGGGTCAGCACCCGCGCGCCATCGGGTATGAGCGCCGCGCCGTGGCGGCCCAGGGCGCGGTTGGCCGCCACGTCGGCCTCCGCCAGCCGCTGCGCCTCCGCCAGGGCCGCCTCCCTGATGGCGGTGGCGTCCGGACCGTGGCAGGCGGCCTCCATCACCTTATCGAGCGCCCAGGCCAGGTTCACCGCCGTGGGCCGCGCGGCCGCCAGCTCGCCCCTGATACTTCGGAGCTGCGCCAGGAAGTCGTCCCTGGGCGAATCTGGCAGCGAGCGGGCGCCCAGGGCGAGGCCGAAGGCCGCCGCCACGCCGATGGCGGGGGCGCCGCGCACCTGCATAGTCTTGATGGCATGCGCCACCTGCTGGTGGGTGGTCAGCTCCAGGTAGACGACTCGATGCGGGAGCTGGGTCTGGTCCAGCAGCCGCAGGGCCCCTCCTGGCCCCGCTGAGGGGGCGCCAGCCTGGCCTGAGCCCTGCCGGGCCTGCCCGGAGCCCCGACGGTGTCGGGATCGAAGGGTCCACTCCAGGGTGCGAAAGGCCATCTGCGCTCCTTGCTGGCGGCATCCTAGCGGAAGGCCCTTCACGCCGTCAACGTTAGGTGGTAAGTTGACAGAAGCACCATTGACACCGCCCTGGGAGGCGGGTAGACTGCGGCAGTTTTGCCAGGGCTAGCCCGCCGTCAACAGGAAGGGGCTGGTTATCCACCGTCTGTCAACACTACCCTGTTGACAGGCTCCTGAACTGGTCTAGAATAGAACCTAGAAGCCGAACATATAAGCTATGAAGGAGCCGCCGTGAAGGTCATTTTCCTGGAAGACATACCCGATGTGGCCATGGCCGGCCAGGTGAAAGAGGTCAAGGCCGGATATGCTCGCAACTACCTTTTGCCCCGGCAGCTCGCCGCCGTCGCCACCGCTGACCAGCTGCAGCGGCAGAAGAAGCTCCTGGCGGCGGCGGAGAAGCGCCACCAGGACCAGTTGGGAGAGGCGCGCCTGCTGGCGGAGAAGCTCCAGGGCCTGACCCTGACCATCGTAGCCCGGGTGGGAGAGCGGGGCAAGCTGTACGGGTCGGTGACCGGCGCCGACATCATCAGCAGGATCCAGGAGGCCACGGGCGTCCCGGTGGACCGGCACCAGCTGCTCCTGGGACAGCCCCTCAAAGAGATGGGCAGCTATCCCCTCTCCATCCGGCTCGCCCCCGAAGTCAAGGTGACGGTCCAGGTGGACGTGGTGGGCGAGGGCCAGGGCCCCAAGGCGGCTGTGGCCGCTGCGCCGGAATCTGCCGCTGGTCCCGGCCCCTCCGCCGAGGGGGAGAGCCAGGCCGAGGGTTTACAGGGCGAGGGCGCAACCGACCAGGAGTAGAACGCCATGGTCGCCGAGAAACTGCCGCCCCATGACATCGCGGCGGAGGAGGCGGTCATTGGCTCACTCCTGGTGGATAGCGATGCTATCTACCGGGTCGCAAGCCTGCTCCGCCCCCAGGACTTCTTCCGCGAGCGCAACCGCTGGGCCTACGAGGCCTGCCTCGCTCTCTTTGACCGCAGCGAGGCCGTCAACCCGGTCGGTGTCGCCCATGAGTTGGCTCGGGGCGACCGGCTCGAGGAGCTGGGCGGCGCCGCCTATCTGAGCCAGATCATCGCGGGCACCCCCACCTCCGTCCACGCGGAGCACTACGCCCGCCTGGTCCACCGGCTGGCCATCTTCCGTCGCCTCATCCAGGCCGGAGGGCAGATCGCGGCCCTGGGCTTCGAAGGCGGCCCTGATGTCAGCGCGGCCCTGAACCAGGCTGAGGACGTCCTGTACCGGCTGCGGGAGGACGGGCGCCCGCGCGACTTCGCTTCCCTGCGAGATGTGCTCTCCCGCTACCTGGAGGATGCGGGCCTCCGGGAGGAGGCCGGCGGCCGCCTGGGCGCCATCCCGACTGGCTTCGTGGACCTGGACCGTCAGCTCGGCGGCCTGCAGCGCTCCGATATGGTGGTCCTGGCCGCCAGCACCGGCCTGGGCAAGACGAGCCTGGCCCTCAACATCGCCCGCAACGCCGCGGTGGAGCACAAGGCCCACGTGGCCCTCTTCAGCCTGGAGATGTCCGCCCTGGAGCTGGCCTACCGCTTCCTCGGCAGCGAGTCGGGGGTTGACATCCAGCGCCTGCGGCTCTCCCGCCTCAGCGAGCGGCAGCGGGAGGCGGTTGACGACGCCCTGGACCGGCTGGCCCAGGCGCCAATCTGGATTGACGACACCCCGGCGCTCCAGGAGGCGGAGATGCGGGCCAAGGCCAAGCGCCTCCACAACGAGGCCCGCATTGACCTGGTGATCGTGGACTACCTTCAGCTCATGCACACCACACGCCGGATAGACAACCGGGTGCAGGAGATGACCGAGGTGTCCCACGCGGTCAAGGCCCTGGCGCGGGAGCTCAACGCGCCCGTCCTCGCCCTCTCCCAGCTCAGCCGGGCCGTGCAGCAGCGCCCCGACCACCGGCCGGTGCTATCAGACCTGCGGGAGTCGGGCTCCATCGAGCAGGACGCCGACGTGGTCATGTTCATCCACCGGCCCGACAAGCACATTGACGAGGCCACCTGGGAGAAGCTCCACCCCAACGAGTTCTACCCCAAGAACATCGCCCAGGTCATGATCGCCAAACACCGCAACGGCCCCACCGGCCAGGTGGACCTGGTCTTCTTCGAGCGCTCCACCAAGTTCGGCAACGCCGCCGTGGACATCCCGGGCGGCCCCCGATGAGGCCCTTCCCCGGCTTCCCGGCCAACACCCGCTACGCCGCCATCCCGGCCGCCTTCTTCAGCGACCTGCTCCCTCAGATAGCGGACGAGGCCGAGCTGCGGGTCAGCCTGCACCTGTTCTCGCTTCTGTCCCAGAAGCGTGGCCGGCCTCGAGCCATCCTGCGCTCAGCGCTCCTGGCGGACGCGGCCCTGGCGCAGTCGCTGCCCGGCGCCGCCGCCGAGCGTGGCCTGAAGGCGGCGGTCGCCCGCGGGACCTTCCTGTCCGCGCCCGTCACCGTTGCCGGGGCCGCC